>NZ_JBFBAO010000205.1:0-12560 GCF_040682255.1 Micromonospora sp. NPDC051296
CGGCCGGTCGGCTCGTTCCAGGCGGTCAAGCACCGGCTGGCCGACCTGTGGGTGGAGGTCACGCAGGCTCGGGCGGTGGCCCGGCACGCCGCCGACCGCCTCGCCGCCGAGGATCCGGAGACGCCGCTGGCGGCCGCGCTGGCGCAGGCGTACTGCGGCCCGGTGGCGGTGCGGGCCGCGGAGGTTTGCGTCCAGTTGCACGGCGGGCTCGGCTTCACCTGGGAGCACCCGGCGCACCTGTACCTGAAGCGGGCCAAGAGCGGCGCCATCGCCTTCGGCACCGCCGACCGCCACCGAGCCACCTTGGCCCGACTGGTCGACCTGCCCGCCCCCGCCGATGTGGCGTGACCGGCTCGCCGGCGGGGGCGTCGGTAACGAGCAGGTATCGAAGGTCTTGACGGGGCTGGCGAGAAACGTACACTCCCAGTGTAATAACTTTGGCCGAGGGGAGGAGCGATGGAGGACGGTCTCGCGCTGCACCACATCGGCGTCTGCTTCGGCGGCCTCACCGCCCTCGACGACGTCTCGCTGCGGGTGTCCCCGGGTGAGGTGGTGGGCGTGATCGGCCCCAACGGTGCCGGCAAGACCACCCTGTTCAACGTCGTCTGCGGTTTCGTCGCCCCGCACACCGGCACGCTGACCCTCGACGGCCGACCACTGCGGCCACGACCGCACCGGCTCACCCGGCTGGGCATCGCCCGCACGCTACAGGGCACCGGCCTGTTCGCCGGGCTCACCGTGCTGGAGAACGTGATGGCCGGCGCCTCGCACACCGCCCGCACCGGCCTCCTACCGGCCCTGCTCGGCCTGCCCCGCAGCGACCGCGACGAACGCCGGCTACGCCGGCACGCCCACGCCGTCCTCGACGAGCTGGGCATCGCGGCGCACGCCGAGGCCGCGCCCGGCACGCTGCCCTTCGCCGTACGCCAGCGGGTCGCCCTGGCCCGCGCGCTCGCCGCCCGCCCCCGGCTGCTGCTGCTCGACGAGCCGGCCGGCGGCCTGGGCACCGAGGACGTGGCCGGGCTGGCGGAGCTGATCCGGCGGCTGCCGCACCGGGCCGCCGACCCGTGCGCCGTGCTGCTGGTGGAACACCACATGGATCTGGTCATGGCGGTCTGCCACCGGATCGTGGTCCTCGACTTCGGGCGGGTCGTCGCCGCCGGGCCGCCCGAGGCGGTCCGCGAGGACCCGGCGGTGGTGGACGCCTACCTCGGCGCCACCGTCGACGAGGCACCGGCATGAGCGAGCGCAGCGGAGTGCCGGCATGAGTGACCTGTTGACCGCCGAGGCGCTGGCGGCCGGCTACGGGCCGGTGCCGGTGCTGCACGGGGTCGACCTGAGCGTGGCCCCCGGCACCATCGCCGCCGTCATCGGTGCCAACGGGGCCGGCAAGACCACCCTGCTACGCACCCTGTCCGGCATGCTGCGGCCCACCGCCGGCCGGATCCTCCTCGACGGGCAGGACCTGCGCGGCACCCCAATCGAGCAGCTCGTCCGACGCGGTGTGGCGCACGTACCGGAGGGGCGCGGCGTGATCGGCGAGCTCACCGTCGAGGAGAACCTGCGGCTGGGCGCGTTGTGGCGGCGGGACCGAGCGGACGCCGCCCGCGCCCTCGACGAGGTCTACCAGCTCTTCGAGCCGCTGGCCCGGCGCCGGCGCCACCTCGGCCACCAGCTCTCCGGTGGCGAACGGCAGATGCTGGCCCTCGGCCGGGCCCTGGTCAGCCGGCCCCGGCTGCTGCTGCTCGACGAACCGTCGCTGGGCCTGGCCCCCCGCGTGGTGGCCCAGACCATGGCCCTGCTGCGGCAGCTGCGCGACGGCACCGGGCTGACCGTGCTGCTGGTCGAGCAGAACGTACGCAGCGCGCTCGCCGTCGCCGACCAGGGCATCGTGATGTCCCTCGGCCGGGTGGCCCTCGCCGCCCCGGCCGACCGGCTGCGCGACGACGCCGACCTGCGCCACGCCTACCTCGGATTCTGACACCGAAGGAGGATCGTTGGACCGCTTCCTCTTCCTCACCCTCGACGGCCTGTCGAGAGGCGCGGTCTACGCCGCGTTCGCGCTGGCCCTGGTGCTCATTTGGCGGGCCGGCCGGATCGTCAACTTCGCCCAGGGGGCGATGGCGGTCGCCGCCGCGTACGTGGCGTACAGCGTGACCGCCGCGACCGGCTCGTACTGGCTGGGGTTCGTCGCCGCGCTGGTCGCCGGGCTGCTGCTCGGCGCGGTGGTCGACGTCGCGGTGATGCGGCTGGTGGACCACCGGTCCCCGCTCAACCCGGTGATCGTCGCGCTCGGGCTGGTCCTGGTGATCCACGCCGTCCTCGGCATGGTGTACGGCAACGAGTACCTGCCCGCGCAGACCCCGTTCAGCCGTACCGCGCTGACGGTGGGCGGGCTCGCCGTGCTGTCGCCGTACGACCTGTTCGTCTTCGGCACGGTCGGCGTGGTCGGCGCGGCGCTGGTCTGGATTTTCACCCGGACCGCGATCGGGTTGCGGATGCGCGCGGCGGCGTTCGCCCCCGAAGTCTCCCGCCTGCTCGGGGTGAACGTGAGCGGCATGCTCACCCTCGGCTGGGCGCTGGCCTCCGGCGTCGGTGCCCTGGCCGGGATGCTGGTCATCCCCACCGAGCTGGGGCTGCACCCGCACGCGATGGACCTGGTCTTCGTCTCCGCGTTCACCGCCGCGGTGGTCGGCGGGCTGGACAGCCCGCCCGGCGCCGTGGTCGGTGGCCTCGGCGTCGGCCTGCTGCTGTCCTACGTCAGCGGCTACGCCGGCGGCGACCTCATCCCGCTCGCGGTGCTGGCGTTGCTGCTGGCGGTGCTGCTGCTGCGCCCCGGCGGGCTGTTCGCCCCGGTCGTGGCGAGGCGGGTGTGAGCGCCACCCGGGCGGCGCCGCCCGCCCGTCGTACCGCCGCCGAGCGTCCCCGCACCGGCCGGGCGGTGCCGACCCTGCTGCGCCATCTCGCCGTCGCGGCCGTCGCCGCGTCGGTGGTGCTGGTGGTGAGCTACCAACTCGACTCGTTCCGCAACTTCCAGCTGGCCACGGTGGCCGCCTATCTCTGCGCGACAGCCGGGCTGACCGTGCTCACCGGGCTGTGCGGGCAGCTCTCGCTCGGGCACGGCGCACTGATGGCCACCGGCGCCTACACCGTCGCGCTCTGCCAGAACGCCTTCGCCGAGCGGGGCGTCACCGCTGGCGGCGTGCTGGTCCTGTCGCTGGCCACGGCGGTGCTCGCCACCGTCGCGGTCGGCGCGGTCGTCGGAGTGGCCGCCGCCCGGCTACGCGGGCCGTACCTGGCCGGGCTCACCCTGGCCGTGGCGGTGGTGGTGCCGGCGCTGACCGTCACCTTCGACGGTGTCTTCAACGGCGAGCAGGGCCTGGCGGTGCCGGTGGCCCCCGCACCGGCGGGGCTGGGCCCCTACTTCCCCTACGAGCGGTGGCAGCTGTGGGTGGCCACCGCGGCGACGTTGCTCTGCCTGGTGCTGCTGGCCAACCTGGTCCGCAGCCGGTACGGCCGCGCCTTCCGGGCGGTACGCGACGACGAGGTCGCCGCCCGCCTGGCCGGGATCCACGTCGCTCGCACCCAGGTCATCGCGTTCGTGGTCAGCGCGGGCAGCGCCGGCCTCGGCGGTGCCCTGGTCGCGGTGCTCGCGCAGAGCGTGTCGCCCGGCGCGTTCGGCCTGACGTTGTCGCTGTTCCTGCTGATGGCCGTGGTCATCGGTGGTCTCGGCCGGCTCGCCGGCGCGGTGTGGGGCGCCGTCCTGCTGGTCGCCCTGCCCGACCTGACCCACACCCTGACCGACCTGTTCACCCTCTCGCCGGCGGCGGCGCAGCGGCTGGAGGGCAACCTGCCGTTGGCGATCTTCGGATGCACGCTGATCGTCGTCATGATCGCCGCGCCCGGCGGCGTGCAGGGCTTGCTCTCCCGCCTCGCCGGGGCGCTGCGCGTCCGGTGGCGCCGCCGCCGGTCGTAGACCGTCCCGGGTCGTCGCCGGCCCGGCCGCACCACCCACCGTCCCGGCCGTCGCGGTCGGGAGACCCACCCACCACCTCGCACAACCGGACCGATGAAAGGTCGGTGTCCCCATGCGATCCATGGCACGACGCGGTCTCGCGATCGCCACCACCCTCACCCTGCTGGTCGGCTCGGCCGCCTGCGGCTCCGACGAAGGCTCCGGTCGGGGGCCGGTTCCCGGCGTCACCGACACGGAGATCGTTGTCGGCACCCACATGCCGCTCACCGGGCCGGCGTCGGCCGGCTACTCGAAGATCGCGCCGGCGACGAAGGCGTACTTCGACTACGTCAACGCCAACGGCGGCGTGCACGGCCGGAAGATCAGCTACAAGATCATGGACGACGGCTACAACCCGGCGAACACCCAGCAGGTCGTCCGGCAACTGGTGTTGCAGGACAAGGTGTTCGCCATCCTCAACGGCCTCGGTACGCCCACCCACACCGGCGTGCTGGACTTCCTGCACAGCAACCGGGTGCCCGACCTCTTCGTCGCCTCCGGCAGCCGCAGCTGGGACCAGCCCGACCGCTACCCGGCGACCTTCGGCTTCAACCCGGACTACACGGTCGAGGGGAAGATCTTGGCCCACCACGTGAAGACCACCCTGCCCGGGAAGAAGGTCTGCTTCCTCGGCCAGGACGACGACTTCGGCCGGGACAGCCTGGCAGGCGTGGAGAAGGTGCTCGGCGCGGACGCCGTGGTGGCCCGCCAGACGTACGTCACCAGCAACACCAACGTGGCACCCCAGATCGGCGCGTTCAAGGCGGCCGGCTGCGAGATCGTCATCCTGGCCACCGTGCCCGGCTTCACCGCCCTGTCCGTCGGCACCGCCGCCCGGCTGGGCTTCAGCCCGCAGTGGCTGGTCTCGAACGTGGGTGCCGACCAACCGACCCTGGCCCGGCAGCTCGGCGACGCCGCCGGCCTGCTGGACGGAATGATCGGCGTCAACTACCTGCCGATGCAGAACGACACGGCCGACCCGTGGATCCAGCTGTTCACCAGGGTGAACTCCGAGCGCAACGGCGACGCGCCGTTCGACGGCAACACCGTCTACGGCATGGCGGTCGGCTACCTCTTCGTGCAGGTGCTGCTGGCCGCCGGCCCGGACCTCACCCGGGAGTCGCTGGTGGAGGCCGTCCGCAAGGGCGGCTATCAGGGCCCCGGCGTGGCTCCGTTGCGGTTCTCCGCCACCGACCACTCCGGGTACGGCGGGGGACGGCTGAGCCGGATCAGCGGGGGAGTGCAGAGCTACTTCGGCCCGACGTACGAGACCGACGAGGAGGACGGGCCGGTCAACGAGTACTCCGCGCCGCCGGTGGCGCCCCCGGCCAACGGCGTACCCACCGCCTGACCCTGCCGTCCGCGTGGTCCGCATCCGGTGGCGGTGCGGACCACGCCCGGCCGTTGACGGAGACCGATGTCGACTCATAATATCTGCACTGTGAGTGCAAATTCAGGGCGGCTTGCCGGCCGGGGCGCCGGATGACCGGGCTGGCGCTGCGCGGCGCCGCCGTCGTGGTGACCGGAGCGGGCTCCGGCATCGGGGCGGCGCTGGCCACCCGGTTCGCCACCGCCGGGGCCCGGGTGGTGGTCAACGACCTCGACGCCCCGGCGGCGCGGGCCGTCGCGGCGCGCACCGGTGGCCACGCCTGCCCAGGTGACGCGGCCGACCCGGCCGGCGTGGCGGCCCTGGTCGACTTCGCCCGCCGGCAGCTCGGCGCCATCGACCTGTGGTGCGCCAACGCCGGCGTGGCGGCCGGCGGCGGCGCCGACGCGCCCGAGCAGACGTGGCAGGCGGCCTGGCGGGTCAACGTGATGTCCCACGTGTACGCCGCCCGCGAACTGCTGCCGCACTGGCTCACCGCCGGGCGTGGCCGGCTGCTCGTCACCGCCTCCGCCGCCGGCCTGCTCACCCTGCTCGGCAAGGCACCGTACGCGGTGACCAAGCATGCCGCGCTCGGCTTCGCCGAATGGCTGCGCGCCACGTACGCCCACCGCGGCGTCACCGTCCAGGCCCTGTGCCCGCAGGGGGTGCGGACCCCGATGCTGGCGGGAGCCGACGCGCTGAGCAGCGCCCTGCTCGACGGCACGGCCCTCACCCCCGAGCAGGTGGCCGACTGCGTGGTCGAGGCACTGACCGACGACCGCTTCCTGGTGCTGCCCCACCCCGAGGTCGCCGCCTGGTACGCAAACCGGGCGGCGGACCCGGACCGCTGGCTGCGCGCGATGAACCGGATCCAGCAGGACGCCGAGAGCCGCGATGCCTGACCGGCCCGGCGGCGGCGCGGTGCCGGACCGGGCGCGCAACAGATCGACACCGGACCGGGGGCTCGGCGTCCGGGTTCCGGAGCTGCCCGGGCTCGACCTGGAACGGCTGGCGGCGTACCTGGACCGGGCATTGCCCGGGCTGGTCGCCGGGGCGCTGCGAGGGGCGCTGCTGACCGGCGGGCGGTCCAACCTCACCTACGCGGTGACCGACGGCCACTCCCGCTGGGTGCTGCGCCGGCCGCCGCTGGGCCACGTCCTGGCCACCGCACACGACATGGGCCGCGAGTACCGGGTGATGGCGGCCCTCGCCCCGACCCCCGTCCCGGTGCCGCCGATGGTGCACCACTGCCCCGACCCGGCGGTGCTCGGTGCGCCCTTCTACCTGATGGGGTACGTGCCGGGTCGGGTCCACCGGGAACCGGCGGACCTGGCCGCCTGGTCGCCGCCGCAGGTCCGCGCCCTGGCGCTGGCGCTGGTCGACCTGCTCGCCGGGCTGCACACGATCGACCCGGCGGAGGTCGGCCTGGCCGACTTCGGCCGTCCCGACGGCTTCAACGCCCGGCAGGTCCGGCGCTGGAAGCGCCAGCTCGACGCGTCCCGCAGCCGTGACCTGCCCGGCATCGACGAGCTGCACGACCGGCTCACCGCCGCAGTCCCCGCGGTCGTTGCCGGTGCCGTCCTGCACGGCGACTTTCGGCTGGACAACGTCCTGCTCGGCGACGACCGCACCGTGCGGGCGGTGCTCGACTGGGAGATGTCCACCCTCGGTGACCCGCTGGCCGACCTGGCCCTGTCGCTGCTCTACGCGAGCCGGGTGGACGCGCCGGGGCAACCGGGGACCGGCGAACTCGCGGCCCGGTACGCGCAGCGCACCGGCCGGCCGATCGACGGCCTGGACTGGTATCTCGCCTTCGCCGCCTTCAAGCTCGCGGTGATCCTTGAGGGCGTGCACTACCGCTACGTGTGTGGGCAGACCGTGGGCGACGGGTTCGACACCGTCGGCGCGCGGGTGCCACCGCTGATCGCCGAGGGCCTGGCCATGATCCGGAGGGAATGAATGGACTTCCGTCACGACGAGACCACCGAGCGGCTCCGGGAGCGCCTGCTCAGCTTCATGGCCGAGTGCGTGTACCCGGCCGAGCCGGTCTTCGAGCAGCAGTCCCACGAGCCCGGTGAGCCGTGGACGGTGCCACCGGTCGTCGCCGACCTCCAGGCCGAGGCCCGTCGGCGCGGGCTGTGGAACCTGTTCCTGCCCGGCGAGCACGGTGCCGGCCTGACCAACCTCCAGTACGCGCCGCTGGCCGAGATCACCGGACGCTGCCCGTGGCTCGCCCCGGTGGCGCTCAACTGCGCCGCGCCGGACACCGGCAACATGGAGCTGCTCGCCCAGTTCGGCTCCGCCTGGCAGCGGGAACGCTGGCTGGTGCCGCTGCTCGAGGCCCGCATCCGCTCGGCGTACGCGATGACCGAGCCGGCGGTGGCCTCGTCCGACGCCACCAACATCGCCACCCGCGTCGAGCGAATCGGCGACGGGTACGTCATCAACGGTCGCAAGTGGTTCGTCACCGGCGCGATGGACCCACGCTGCGCGATCTTCATCGTGATGGGCCGGACGGATCCGTCGGCGCCCCGGCACCAGCAGCACAGCCAGATCCTCGTGCCCCGCGACACCCCCGGGGTGACCGTGCGGCGGGGCATGCTGGCCTTCGGGTACGACGACCGCGACCACGGCGGCCACGCCGAGATCGACTTCGTCGACGTCCGGGTGCCGGCGGAGCACCTGATCGGGGCGGAGGGCTCCGGCTTCGCCATCTCCCAGGCCCGGCTCGGGCCGGGGCGGGTGCACCACTGCATGCGGCTGCTCGGCATGGCCGAACGGGCCGTCGAGCTGATGTGCCGCCGGGTCAGCCAGCGGCACGCCTTCGGCGGTCCACTGGCCGAGCAGGGCGTGGTGCGGGACTGGATCGCGCAGGCCCGGGTGCGGCTGGAGCAGGCGCGCCTGCTGGTGCTCAAGACGGCCTGGCTGATGGACACCGTCGGCAACCGGCAGGCCCACACCGAGATCCAGGCAATCAAGATCGCGGTGCCGGAGACGGTTGAATGGATCATCGACCGGGCCATCCAGGCGCACGGCGCGGCCGGGGTCAGCCAGGACACCCCGCTCGCCCGGCTCTGGACCCGGGCCCGGGCGGTGCGGATCGCCGACGGCCCCGACGAGGTGCACCGGCAGTCGCTGGCCCGCCGGGAACTGCGCCGGCATCGGGCGGAAACCCCGATGTCGGCGCGCGTCTAGACTCGGCTCGCACGAACGGAACTCCGATGGTGAGGGGGCGGACGCGGATGGGCAGGGCCGAGGCGCCGGGCCGCGAGTCGGTCAGCCGCGTCGACGGGCGGACCGCCCGGGCCGAGCGCACCCGGGCGGCGATCGTCGAGGCGCACCTCGCCCTCATCTCCGAGGGCGACCTGCGACCGACCGGCGAACGCATCGCCGAGCGGGCCGGCATCTCCCTGCGTACGCTCTGGACCAACTTCAAGGACATGGAAACCCTGTTCGAGGCGAGCGGCGCGGAGCTGCTCCGCCAACAGGACGCCGCCTGGCGGCCGATCTCGCCCACCTTGCCACTGGCCAAGCGGATCGACGCGTACTGCCGGCAGCGGGCGAAGCTGTTGCAACTCATCGCGCCGTCGGCCCGGGCCGCCCAGATGCGTGAGCCGGTCTCGGCACAGCTGCGCCGCAACCGGCTCAAGCACATCGACCGGGTACGCGACGAGGTCGAGCAGCTGTTCCCCGTCGAGCTGGACCGGGCCGGGACGGGCCGGGAGCAGCTGCTCAACGCGGTGGTGGCGGCGAGCATGTGGCCGGCCTGGTCGATGCTGCGTGACGGCCTCGGGCTGGGCGTGGACGCCGCCCGCGCGGTGATGGCCCGTACCGTCGCCGCGCTCCTCGCCGAGCCGACCGACCGCTGACCGCCTGCGGGCCGGGCGGCCGTCCGCGATCCCGCTGTCCATTCGGGACCACGGCCGCCCTGTTCCGGCTCACCTCTTTTCAACCGGTCTCCGATGGGTGAGACTCGATGCATGGTTAATGCATCCAGAGTGCAAATAACCTTGTGGGGTCGGGAGCACGAGTGTCGGGAGATCCGCACCATGCTCGCCACGCGGGCCGGGGGAGCGCTGCTGCTGCACGGCGAGCCCGGCGCCGGCCGCACCGCCCTGCTGGCGTACGCCCACCGGCACGCCGACGGCCGGACGCTCCTCGCCGGGACCGGCCTGCCCGACGAGGCCACGCTGCCCTACGCGGGGCTGCAACGGCTGCTCGATCCGGTACTCGACCGGGCCGGGTCGCTGCCCGAGCGGAAACGGCAGGTGCTGCGTCGCGCCCTGGCCGGCGAGGGATGCCCCGAGGAGGACCGGCTCGCCCTGTCGATGGCCGTACTCGGACTGCTCGCCGCCGTCACCCGGGACCGCCCGCTGCTCTGCACGGTGGACGACGTCGACCTTGGTGATGCACCGACCGCCCGGACCCTGGCCTTCGTGGCGCGGCGACTGCGCCACCTGCCGGTCACCCTCCTGCTCACCGCCGGCAGCGACAGCGGCGCGGCTGGGATACCCACCCACCGGCTGCCACCGCTCGACGACCACGACAGCCACGCCCTGCTCGCCGATCGGCGGCCCGGACCGCAGCCGTCCGCACCCGTGCTCGCGGCGCTGACCACGATCGCCGATGGCAACCCGCAGGCCCTGGTCGACCTCGCCGACACGTCGACCCCCGGGCAGTGGCGTGGGCGGGAACCACTGCCCACCGCACCGCCACCCGACGGCGGGCTGGGCCGGGCGTACCGGTCGCTGTTGGCCCGGCTGCCGGGCGACACCCGGCGTGCGCTGCTGCTCGCCGCGCTCACCGCCGACGCCAACCCCAGGACCCTGGCCCCCCACGCCGCCGGCGGCACCGTCGAGGCGCTCGCCACGGAGCAGGCCACCACGCTCGCCCGCGCTGCCCGCGCCGCCGGCAGCAGCGTCGAGGCGCTCGCCCCGGCCGAGGCCGCCGGCCTGGTCCGGGTCGACCCGCAGGGCGGCGTCACCTTCCCCCGACCGCTCGCCCGCAGCATGGTCCAGGTGACGGCGTCCCTTGCCGAGCGGCGCGCTGCCCACCTGCTGCTCGCCGACGCGCTCGACGCCACCGGCCACCGGCTGCGCCGAGCCCTGCACCGGGCCGCCGCAGCCGACGGCCCGGACCCGGCGCTGGCCATCGAGCTGGAGCACGCGGCGGCCAGCGGCGACGACGGCTGGGACACCGCCGCGAGCGCGTTGAGCCGGGCCGCCGACCTCAGCGACGACCCGGTCCGCGCCGCCACCCGACGGGTCACCGCCGCCCGCTACGCCTGGTCCGCCGGGCAGCCCGACCGGGCCCGGGCACTGCTGCGTGCGCTGCCCTCCGCACCAGCCGCACCTGCCGGGCTGCCGGCCGCACCTGCCGGGCTGCCGGCCGCACCGGCCGGCGGTCCCGCTGGGTCGGCTGAAACGGCCGTCACCGGCGGCGCTGATCTGCTGCGCGGCGAGATGCAGCTGCGCTGCGGCTCACCGTCCGTTGCGTTGCCGACCCTGATGGCAGCCGCGACCGCGCTCGCCGGCACCGACCGCACCACGGCATTGGTCGCCCTGGTCCGGGCCGGCGAGGCCATCTGCTTCTCCGGCGACCAGTACCGCTACGCCGAGGTGGCGCGCCGAATGGCCACGCTGCGCCGCGACGGGGATCCGCCGACGGCGGAGCTGATGACCGCGCTCGTCGCCGGGGTCGCCGCCACCCTGCGTGGCGAGCACGAACAGGGCGGGCCGTTGTTGCGCCGGGCGGTGGTGCTCGGTGGACGGTTGACCGGTGCCGCGCTTACCCCGACCGCGCTGACCGGCGCGGCCGTGGCCGGCCTGCTGGTCGCCGTGGACGCCGCCGCACACCGGCTCGCCGACCGTGCCGTCGACCTGGCCCGCACCCGTGGGGAGTTGTCCCTGCTGCCGAGGGCCCTCGAATTGCGCGCGATGGCCGAGTACTGGCTCGGCCGGCACGACGCGGCGGTGGAGAGTTGCCGGGAAGGGCTGCGGGTGGCGGAAGCCAGCGGCCAGCACACCTGTGCCGGCGTACACCTGGGTCTGCTGGCCGTGCTCGCCGCGGTGCGTGCCGACCGGGCCGGCAGCCTGCGGCACGTCGCCGCGATCGGCGACACCGCCGCGCCGGACAGCCGACCGTACGCCCTCGCGCAGTGGGCCCTCGCGGTGCTCGACCTGGTCGACGGCCGGTACGCCGATGCCGCCGACCGCCTCACCGCGCTGGCCCGCCCCGGCACCGGACGTGGCCAGGTCCTCGTCCAGGTGATGGCCACGCCGCACCTGGTGGAGGCCGCCGCCCACGTCGGCCGGCCCGCGCAGGCCCGCGCCGCGCTCGCCGTCTTCGACCGCTGGGCCGGCAGTACGGCCAGCCCGTCCCGCCAGGCACTCTCCGCCCGGTGCCACGCGCTCCTGGCTCCGCGCGGCAGCGCCGAGGCGGAGGAACAGTTCCGCACCGCATTGCGACTGCACCCGGCCGACGCCGCCACCTTCGAACGGGCCCGCACCGAACTGCTCTTCGGCCGGGACCTGCGCCGCAGCCGCCGACCACGCGACGCCCGCGACCACCTGCACCGCGCCCGCCAGACGTTCACCCTGCTCGGGGCGCACGTGTGGGCCGAACAGGCCACCACCGAGCTACGGGCGGCGGGCGAGTCCGTCGGCGCGCCGGACCGGCCCGCCGAGCAACTGTTGACCGGTCAGCAACTGCGCATCGCGCACCTGGTCGCTTCCGGTGCCACCAATCGTGAGGTCGCCACCCAGATGTTCCTGTCCACCCGGACCGTCGACCACCACCTGCGCAACATCTTCCACCGACTCGGCATCCGCTCCCGCACCGAACTGGCCCGCGTACTCGGTTAGGGCCTCGTCTTTCGGGACGTTGATCAGGTAGTCCGTGAGTGTTGGAGTTCCGCCGGCCGTCTGATGGAGTCGCGGGGTGGGGCGGCGGGGTCGTCTTCTGGGCGCTCGTTGCCGGTGCCGGCGGACTGGCGTCACCTTGGGCGCCGGTTGGCGGCGTGGCGTGGGTGCGCACCCGGCCTGCCCTGGTCGGCGTGGGCCTATTCCCATATGGCGGGATGCCCGCGCGAGATCTGACCGGTAAATGACCTGTACTGCGACGGGTTTTGGGCAGGCGGGGTTGGCCCGGTGTCGGTCGGTCGGCCGGGTTCGGGGTGTG
>NZ_JBFBAO010000206.1:0-12426 GCF_040682255.1 Micromonospora sp. NPDC051296
GTAGGTGTCCATGAAGGCCGACGGAAGGCCGCCGGGCAGCGCGGAGCCGCTCACGGCCACCACCTTCAGCGGCGGCCGGGGCTCCGGTGCCGCCACCTCCATCAGCCGTTGCAGCATCACCGGCACCGCGAACAGTGCCTGGCAGCGGTGCCGCGCCAGGGCGTCGAGGGTGGCGGCCGGGTCGAAGCGCCGGTGCAGCACGATGGTGGCCCGCAGCGCGAAGCAGACCTGGAGCGCCGCGTACCCCCAGGTGTGGAAGACCGGCGCGGCGATCATGACCCGGTCCCGGACGTGCAGTGGGATGCGGTCGATGATGGACACCAGCGGGCCGAAGCCGTTCGGGGTGGGCCGGCGGGCGCCCTTCGGCGCACCGGTGGTGCCGGAGGTCAGCACGATGATCCGGCCGTCCCGCTCGGGCGGGCGCAGTTCGCCGGGGAGGGCGGTGACGATCAGCTCCTCCCGGGCTCGCTCGTCGAGGCGGTGCAGGTCGGCCGGCAGCCCGAGGACCCGTTCGGTGAACTCGTCGTCATGCACCAGCACCCGGAGCTGCTGTTCCTCCGCCACGGTGGCCAGCTGTGCCGGGGAGAGGCCGGTGTTGACCAGTACCGCGTCCGCGCCGAGCAGGGTGGCGGCGACGATGGTCTCGACCAGGCCCGGGTGGTTGCGGCAGAGCACGGCGATCCGGTCGCCGGCCTGGACGCCCAGCCCCGCGCGCAGGGCGCGGGCCAGCCGCATGGCGCGGTCCAGCAACTCCTGGTACGTCAGCTCGGTGCCCTGGTCATCGACGACGGCGACCCGGCCCGGGTCCCGGGCGGCCGCCTGGCGCAGCTCCCCGGCGAGGCTCCAGCCCCACTTCCGTAACGCGTTGAGCTGGGACGCGACGCGGATCGGGCGGCCCGGGGTGAGCAGGCCACGGCGGGTCAGCGTGGCGACGACGAACGGCAGGTCCATGTCTGGTGGCCTCCCTTCCGCGATGCCCGGAAGGTCCCCCGGCGGCACGCCGGAGGACCCCCTCAGCGGATCTGCATCCCGGAGATCGCCCGGGAGATGACCAGGCGCTGGATCTCCGAGGTGCCCTCGAAGATGGTGTAGATCTTGGCGTCGCGGTACCAACGCTCGACCGGGTGGTCGCGCAGGAAACCGGCCCCACCGAGCAACTGGACGGCCCGCTCGGTGACCGACACGGCCACCTCACCGGCCTTGAGCTTGGACATCGAGCCCTCGCCGGCGGTGAACGGGCGGTTGTTGCGGCCCATCCAGGAGGCCCGCCAGACCAGCAGCCGAGCGGCGTCGATCTCCATCTTCATGTCGGCCAGCGCGAAGGCGACCGCCTGGTTGGTGATGATCGGCCGGCCGAACTGGACCCGCTCCTTCGCGTACTCCAGGGCGTACTCGTAGGCGGCCCGGGCCACGCCGAGCGCCTGCGCGCCGACGGTCGGCCGGGACAGCTCGAAGGTACGCATCGCGGCCTGGCCGGAGGCGCGCTGCCCGGACCGGGCCCGGGCCAACCGCTCGTCCAGCGCCTCCTTGCCGCCGAGCAGGCACCGCCCCGGCACCCGTACGTCGTCGAGGAAGACGTCCGCCGTGTGCGACGCCCGCAGGCCCAGCTTGCGCAGCTTGCGGGTGGCGCTGAGCCCTGCCGTGCCCGGTGGTACGACGAACGCCGCCTGCCCTCGCGAGCCCAGTTCCGGCTCGACCGAGGCGGTCACCACATGCACCCCGGCGATCCCGCCGTTGGTGGCGTACGCCTTCTGCCCACGCAGCACCCACTCGTCGGTCGCCTCGTCGTAGCTGGCCCGGGTACGCATCGCGCCGACATCCGAACCGGCTTCCGGCTCTGAGGTGCAGAACGCGGCGACGGTTGGTGAGTCGACGTCGCCGAAGCACTGCGGTACCCACTCGACGAGCTGGTCAGGGGTGCCGGTGCCGTAGATCGCGGCCACCGCGAGACCGGTGCCGAAGATGCTCAGGCCGATGCCGGCGTCGCCCCAGAACAGCTCCTCGCTGGCGATCGGCAGCGACAGGCCGGTGGGATCGGCCCAGCAGGTGGCGAGGAACTCGAAGCCGTACAGGCCGACCTTCGCGGCCTCCTGGATGACCGGCCACGGGGTCTCCTCGCGGGCGTCCCACTCGGCCGCGGCCGGGCGCACGACCTCGGTGGCGAAGCCGTGCACCCAGTCGCGTAGATCCCGCTGTTCCTCGTTCAGGTCGAGCGAGAACTCGACCATCTCAGGCCTTGGGGATGTCGAAGAGGTTGGCGATGTTGGCGGCCAGGCCCAGGTCGCCCTTGGCCTTGAGCTTGCCGGTCATGAACATCATGACCGGGTTGGCGCCACCGGAGACGACCTTCAGGAATTCGACCGGGCCCAGGGTCAGGCTCAGCCGCGGGTCGTGCTGCGGGGTCTCGTTCATCGTGCAGGTGCCGTCGGCGATGACCACCTCGTAGGTGTCGGTGCCGCCGTCGGTGCCACCGGTGATGTTCCAGTGGATCACCGCGTTGGTCGAGCCGGCCCGGTCGGCCCGGAACAGCTGCGGCATCCGCCCGAAGACCTCGCCGAGGACCTTGCCACGCAGGTCGCCCGACATCACCTCGGCGAGCTTGCTCTCCGGGGTGGACTTGACGAGCTGGGCGAACTCCTTCGGGCCGACGTTGGCGAAGTTGGCCGGGTCGAAGTCAGTCATGGGGAAGCACCTCTCGAAAAGTGGTTACTCCGGCGTAACCTTACGCATGAGTAGGTATGCTCGCAAGGTGTCCACCACGCCCGCATTCAAGCGCCTTCCCCGGGCCGTACGCGAGCAGCAGATGCTCGACGCAGCCGTGCGGGTCTTCTCCCGACGCGGATACCACGGCGCCAGCATGGACGAGATCGCCGAGGAAGCCGGCATCTCCAAACCCATGGTGTACGCGTACCTGGGCACCAAGGAGGAACTCTTCGTCGCCTGCCTGCACCGCGAGGGCACCCGGATGATGGAGGCCATCGCCGGGGCAGCCGCCCCCGACCTGCCGGCCGACGAGCGGCTCTGGCGCGGGTTGCGGGCGTTCTTCGGCTTCGTCGGCGTGCACCGGGACGGCTGGGCGGTGCTCTACCGGCAGGCACGAGGGGAGCAGCCGTTCGCCGGCGAGCTGGCCGTGATGCGGGCCCGACTGGTCGAGGTGGTCGCCGGCATGCTCGACCACGCGCTGCGCGCCGAGCGGCGCGAGGTGGCCGAGACCGAGCTGGAGGTGGTCGCGTACGCCCTAGTCGGCGCGACCGAGTCGCTGGCCGACTGGCTGGCCGACCGCCCGGAGGCCGACCCGGAGAAGACCGCCACCCGGATGATGAACGTCGCCTGGCTTGGTGCTGGCCAACTCCTGCGCGGCGTCACCTGGCGCCCGCCGTCGGAGTAAGGAAGGGCCCCTTCTTAACGCCTGCGGTAGAGGAAGGGCCCCTTCTTAACACCGCCCAGGGCCGTGCGCCGAGCCGTGCGCCGTGCGCCCGCGGCTTCAGCGGGCGGCGGCGCGACGGTGCGCGCGATGCCGCAGCCAGCGCACCAGCTCCACCAGCAGGGTGACCGCGAGCGAGAGGCCCAGCCCGGCCAGGATCCCGCGCAGCGGGTCACGTTCGAAGGCCAGCCCGCCGAAGGTGCCGAGCAACACGCCGTACAGCGCCCACGTGACGGCGCCGATCAGGTCGAAGACGAGGAACGACCGCAGTGGGTAGCGGACCGCTCCCATGGTCAGGGTGACCGCGGTCCGTCCGCCGGGGACGTAGCGGGCGGCGATCAGGATCATGCCGCCGCGCCGGTCCACCGCCCGCCGGGCCCACTCCGATCCGGCCCGGCGCCGGCTGTCCACCGGGAAGCGGGCCAGGCGCCGCGACCCGCCGCCGCGCCCGATCGCGTACGAGAGGTGGTCGCCGGCGAGCGCGCCCAGCGCGGCCGCCACGATCACCAGCGCCAGGTTCGGCTCGCCCCCACTGGCGAGGACGGTGAGCGTGATGACCGCCGTCTCCGCCGGCACCAGCGGCACGATCGCGTCGACTGTGGCCAGCCCGAACAACAGCAGGTACACCCAGGGCGAGCTGAGCGTCTGCTGGAGCAGGTCGAGCAGGGCCTCCATGGCTCCATGCTCGGGGGCACCGACTGTTGATCAGGGGCCCTTTCCCCTACTCCAGGTGTTAATAAGGGGCCCTTCCTTTCATCTCGGCGAGCAGCTTTCCGCGTGCCGTCTTCTCCTTTGCCGTCGGTCCGTGGGAGGTGAGCGCCACGGGTGCGCCGAGCGCCTGCGAAGCCGCTTCGGGCCAGTCGGCCGGCGGGCTGTCGTCGTACACCGGGTGGGCCCGCAGCAGCCGGGTGGTGAGCGCGGCCTGCCGGTCGAGGTCGCCGGGTGGGCCCGGGACCAGCTGGTCCAGGCCGTCGTAGCGGCGACAGATGCGCAGGTCGAGGCCGCGATCGGCGAGATCCAGGTGGGTCAGCGCCAGGCCGTCGACCCCGCCGGCGACGGCCAGGGCGTACGCGTGGGCGACCGCGTCGAAGTGACCGAACCGGAAGCGGCCCTGCCACGGGTTCGTCGGGTTGTGCGGGTCGGCCAGTGGCAGTGCCCGGTCCTCGGTGACCAGCGGCCCCGGCCCGTGCCGGGTGGTGACGGTGCGCAGCACCCCGATCCGCGTCGCAGCCCCGGCCAACCCCGCCTCCGCCAGCAGGGACTCGGCGTTGGCGAAGGTGGTGGTGCTCCACGTCGTGTACGGGTGGAAGCCGTGCCACTCGTCCAGCAGCACCCCCTGCGCGCCCTCGAACACGCACGGCCCGGCCCGCAGCGCCCCGGTCAGCCAGGACCGGTCGACGATCGCCACCCGCTCGGCGAAGGCGCGGTACGCCGGCAGGCAGTCGGAGACCGGCGGGGCGTCCAGCGGGCCGAGTTCGGCGGTGAGCCGGTCCCGTAGCGCGGTCAACCGGCGGCGCAACCGTTCCGGGCTGCGGCAGTCCGCCACCCGGGGCGCCTCGTCGGGGTGGGCGAGACCGTACCCGACGGTCTCGCCCACACCCTGCCCGCAGGAGCCGTGCCGGTCGGCTCCCCGGGCCGTCTCCCGCGCCCGGTTCGCGGCCCGGTGGTACGGGGTGGCCAGCAGCGCCTCCCCGGCCACGGTCAACCGGTCGAGCGCGTCGGGTACCCCGACGGTGGCGAGGTGGTCGGCCTCGGCGGCCAGCGCCAGCGGGTCCACCACGACGTGCCGGGACAGGTGCGTCCGTACGCCCGGATGGAAGGTGCCGGCGCCGAACTGTGCGAACGTGTGGTGCCGGCCGTCACCCAGCACGACGTTGTGCGCCGCCTGCGCGCCCCCGTTGAACCGGACCACCGTGTGCACCGGCCGGGTCGCGCAGAGCCAGTCCACGACCGTGCCCTTCCCGGCGTCGCCGTACCCGAGGTCGACCACGATCGTGTGCTCCCCACCCGGCCCGCGCCCCTGAGGGTCGCCGGCGGTCGGGCCGCCGCCCGCAGCCGAGCCGCCCAGGGGCTGCGCGCCCGGGAGCACGCCCGCCACCGCGCCGGTCACAGCCGTACGACCCCGCCGCCGGTGGTCCGGGTGGCCGGCAGTTCCGCGACCTCGGCCCGCCGCGCCCCGCCGAGACGGGCCAGCGCCTTCGACACGGTGCCGGTGGCCGTCGAACCGGCCCGGTCCAGGTCCCGCAGGCCGGAGTCGAGGTCGATGGCCTGCTCGCCGAGCCCGACGGTGAGCGCGATCGTCTCGCAGACCGCGTCGAGGTCGTCCAGCTCCAGGGCGTTCTGGCCGAGCAGACCGCGCCAGAAGTCGAGCACCTTGCGGTTGCCCGCGTAGTGGCTGCCGGCGGGGAGCAGGTAGTACGTGTCCCAGCGCCGGGTCACCTCGTCGACGATCTGCCGCAGTGGCACGTCCTCGCGCGGGCCGTCGCCGATCAGCCGGTTCACCTCGGTCGCCTTCACCTTCGGGTACGCCAGCTCGTCGCCGATGATGAACAGGTAGCCGCGCCGGCCCCGCTTCTCCCAGCTGTCGGTGACCGTGTGCCGGGCCATGACGTAGAGCGCCAGCTCGTACGACTCCGTCATCTGGCCGCCACCGCCGCCCTCCAGCACGATCCGGCCGAGGTCGTCGTCCATCCGGTTGTCGGACTCGAACTGGCCCACCTGCAACGGCACCCGGTCACAGGTGGCGTCACCGATCGCGCCGAACATGATCTGCGGGTCGCGGGCGTACCCCTGGCGCAGCAGCAGCCCTAGCAGTTGCGGCAGCTTGGCCTGGAGGGTGCGGGGCACGTGCCCCATCGAGCCGGTCACGTCGAAGAGCACGGCGACGGGGGTCGACTGCGGGTGCTCGTCCGAGTCACGGCTCTCCCGTACCGCGCCGCGCGGGTCCAGCGCCGGGTGCACCACCCGGGCCCCGCTGTCGCTGTACGAGAACGCGCTGGTGCCGGTGGCCCGGCGGTACCGGTCGGCGGCGTCGTACACGTCGGTGGACCACATTCCACTGCCCATGGCAGCCTCCTTAGGGGGTGAGGGTGAAGGGTCGAAAGGTGCGCGGCCCGTAGAGCCGGTGCAGCACCTCGTCCAGTTCGCCCAGCAGCCGCCAGGCGTCGTCGGGGCGGGCGCGGAGCAACCGCCGCTGGCAGCCCTCGGCGAAGGCGAGCAGCTCGCGCGGGGCGTGGCGGCCCATCAGCCAGGTCATGCAGCGGGCGGCCATCGCGATGTCGGTGCCCGGTCCGGCGGGGCGGCGGTCGATAACCTCGGCCGGGTACCAGTCCTGGTGGTCGGGGACCAGTGCCGGCACCAGGCCGTCGGGCTCGGTCGAGAAGCACCAGTCGACCAGCACCACGCCGTGCGCCTCCGGCTCGATGAGCACGTGCGGCGGCAGCACCGCGCCGTGCACCACGCCGGCCCGGTGGGCCAGGCCGAGCACGACCAGCAGCCGCCGCCACATCCAGGCCACGTCGCGGCCGTCCAGCCCGTCCGGGTACGCCTGCCGCACCTCGACCAGGCTGTGCAGGCCGGGTGCGGTGGCGAGCACGGTGACCAGGCGCTCGGCCCCGGTGGTGGCGTCCCGGTGCGGGAAGCTGTCGACCAGCCGCGGCACGTACGGCAGCCAGCGCGGGTCACCCCGCTCGGCGAGCCGGCGCAGCGCGCGTTCCTCGCGGGCCATCAGGTCGTTGTCGGACGGGTCGCGGGGCAGCTTGAGCAGCCGGTCGGCGCCGACGTCGTACAGGTCGGCCAGGTCACCGGAGTACGCCGGCCGGCCGCACCGGTAGCCGCGCAGCATGACGACCCGGCGGGCGCGCCAGCGGGTGGTGACCCGGACGAACGCCTCGGCGGCCTCGGCGCGGACACCCGGCCCGGCCCAGCCGAGCCGATCGGGGTGCAGGGCCGCGACCAGCTCCCGGTAGCGGCGTTCCGGCGCGTCGGCGCCGAACAGTTCGTCGTCGTCACCGGCGACGGTGACCAGGCGGATCGCCTCGTCGGTCCTCATCGCACTGTCTCCTCCCGGGCGGGGCGCAGCAGCGCGGGGTGCAGCAGCCGAGCGTCGCCGGGCCGGTAGAGCCGGGCGCGCGGGCCACCTCGGGTGCCGCCACGTTCGGTGCTCGCGCCGGTGCTCTCCACGAAGCCCGGCACCGAGAGCACCTTGCGGTGGAAGTTGCCGGCGTGCAGCGGGTGCCCCCAGACCGTCTCGTAGACGGCCCGCAGCTCGCCGATGGTGAACTCGGCCGCGAGGAAGCGGGTGGCGAGTGGGGTGTACTCCAGCTTGGAGCGGGCCCGCTCCAGCCCGTCCTCGACGATCCGATGGTGGTCGAAGGCGAGCTGTCGGCCGGTCAACTCGGCGACCGGCACCCAGGCCGCCTCGTCGGCGTCGGTGCCGGCCGTCGCGTCGGGCAGGTCGGGGGCGAAGGCCAGGTGGGCGACGGAGATGATGCGCATTCGCGGGTCCCGGTCGGGCGCACCGTAGCTGGCCAGTTGTTCCACGTGGACGCGGTGCAGGCGCTCGCCGCCGAGGCCGGTCTCCTCGGCCAGCTCCCGGCGAGCGGCGGCGGCCAGGTCCTCGTCGGGCCTCACGAAACCGCCGGGCAGTGCCCAGTGGCCCACGTACGGCCGCTCGGCACGGCGGATCAGCAGCAGGTGCAGCGCGCCGTCCCGGATGGTCAGGGCGACCACGTCGGCGGTCACCGCCACGGCCGGGTAGGCGCGCGGGTCGTAGGCGGCGAGGAAGTCCTGCTCGTTCACGCTTAATCACTCTCACTCTGAGAATATCTCTATGTGAGAACAACCTAGCGCGAAAAGAAGGGCCGGGCAAGTGCCCGGCCCTCCCTCAGCGGATGCCGCCCACCAGATGCGGGCGACCGCGCTGGTCGTGCAGGGCGAAGTCCCAACCCGCCCGCTCCGCCGTGGCGCTGAACGCCACCGTTGAGGGCAGCGGCACCGGCAGCTTGAACGACACGTCGACCGTGTACGCCTCGGGCAGCCGGTTCTCCAGCGCGGCGAGGCAGCGTGCCTTGCTCCACATGCCGTGCGCTATCGGCCCGGGAAAGCCGAACAGTCGCGCGCCCAGCCGGGAGGTGTGGATCGGGTTGTGGTCGCCGGAGACCCGCGCGTAGTCCGTACCCACCCGGGGTGCCACCCGCCAGCGGGCGGTGGCGGCCGGCGGCGCGGGCCGCTCGCCTCGGTCGGGCCGGTCGCCGCCGCCCGGCGGGCGCTGCCGGCCGAGGTACGTCGAGACGCCGCGCCACACCTCCTCCCCGTCGACCGACCCGACGAGTACGACGTCGACCTGCCGCCCCCGCTCGTGCGGGCGCAGGTTCTCCGCCCAGGTGGTGAAGTCCAGCCGGTCGGTGACCGTGACCGGCCGGTGCACGGTGATCCGGTTGCCGACGTGCACCACTCCGGTCAGCGGGATCGGGAACTCCGGCGCGGTGATCAGCCGCAGCGCCAGCGGGAAGCCCATGACGTGCGGGAATGTCGCCGGCAACCGGTCGGCGAGCCGGAACCCGCACACCCGGTCGTAGTCAGCGAGCCGTTCCGGGTCCACGGCGACTCCGCCGGCGGCCAGCTCGACGGCCGGCACATCGTCGCCGCGCCGGCCGCCCAGCCCCGGCACCGCACCGAGCAGCGCCCGCCGGTACAGCGGCCCGACCGCCGGCATCCGCGGCAACTCGAGCCGGGTCGGTGTGGCCGGCCCTGCGGCCGAGGCCCAGCCGGTCGGGTAACCGCTCAACGCCCGGTCGGTCAGGTCGCCCGTCGCGTCGCCGCTCGCCACGCTGGAGGTCGGCCGATCCGACCTGCTGCCGTCCGTCTCCCGGCCCCTGCCGCCAGCCGCGTGCCGGTCGGTCGGCTCAGCGGTCGGTCCGCCGGCCGGGGCGAGGTCGGTCAGGTCGCGGGTGGTCTCCGGGTCCCCGCCGTCGCCGGCCGGCGCGGCGAACGCGGCGGCCCGGATCTCCGGCGTCAGGATCTCGGTCGGCCCGTCGATCAGCTCGCCGACCGACAGGTCGCCTACCGGCTCCTCCCGCTGCCTGCGCCTGGCCATCACGCCCCCAGCAGGCTCTGGCCGCAGACGCGGACCACGTTGCCGCTGACCGCGCCGGACGCGGGCCAGGCCAGCCAGCTGATCGTCTCGGCGACGTCCACCGGCAGCCCGCCCTGGGCGAGGCTGTTCATCCGGCGGCCGGCCTCGCGCAGCACCAGCGGGATGCGGGCGGTCAGCCGGGTCTCGATGAACCCGGGCGCGACGGCGTTGACGCTGATCCCGCGCTCGCGCAGCGCCGGGGCGAGTGAGTCGACCAGCCCGATCACGCCGGCCTTGCTGGTGGCGTAGTTGGTCTGGCCCCGGTTGCCGGCGATCCCGGCGATCGAGGAGACGCCGACGAGCCGCCCGCCGGCCGGGATCAGCCCGCGCTCCAGCAACAGGTCGTTGATCCGCTCCTGGCTGGACAGGTTGACGTCGATGACCTGGTCCCACCGGTCGGCGTCCATCCGGCCGAGGGTCTTGTCCCGGGTGATGCCGGCGTTGTGCACCACCACGTCCACCCGGCCGTGCCGGCTGGCCAAATGGTCGGCGAGCCGGGTCGGCGCAGCGGCGGCGGTCAGGTCGAGCTGCACGGCGCTCCCGCCGATCTCGTTGGCCACGGTGGCCAGCTCGTCACCGGCGGCGGGCACGTCCAGCGCCACCACGGTGGCGCCGTCGCGGGCCAGCACCCGGGCTAGCGCCGCGCCGATGCCCCGGGCAGCGCCGGTGACCAGCACGACCTGCCCGTCGAGCGGGCGGTCCCAGTCGATCGGCGCGCTCGCCTGGCCGGCGCCGACCCGGATCACCTGACCCGAGACGTACGCGGAGCGGCCGGAGAGCAGGAACCGAAGGGTCGCCTCCAGGCTGGTCCAAGTGCTCTCGTCGGCGTCCTTCGTGACGTACACCAGTTGCGCGGTGGTGCCCCGGCCGAACTCCTTGCCGATGCTGCGGGTCAGCCCCTCCAGGGCCCGCTGGGCGGTCGCCTCGCGCGGGGTGGCGCACTCGGCCGCTGGGCTGCCCAGCACGATCACCCGGCCGCTGGGCTGCACCGCCCGGGCCTGGGGGTGGAAGAAGTCGTAGAGCTGGCGCAACCCGGTGGAGTCGGTGATGCCGGTGGCGTCGTAGACCAGGGCGGCGCTGGCGGGCGTACGGCCGGTTGCCGGATCGGGTACGGCGGTGGCCGGATCGCGGAGGGCGAGCCCGGCGGCGGCCAGGATCTTGCCGACCGGCTCGGCGAGGCGACCACCGGTGGCGGCGCCGAGCAGAACCGGCCCGGGGAGGATCGGCTCGCCGGGAGCGTGCCGGCGCAGTCGCGGCGGATCGGGCAGCCCGAGGCGCTTGACCAGCGCCCGCCCGGCGCCCGACTGGACGAAGCTCGCGTACCTGTCGGTCATAGGCGTAGCCTACTGGCGAGTAAGGTGCGGGCAACACTCCCGAGGAGGCGGATCGTGCAGAACGTTCGACGGGTCGCGGTGATCGGCGGCAACCGGATCCCCTTCGCCCGCTCCAACTTCCGGTACGCCAACGCCGCCAACTCCGACATGCTCGGTGCCGCCCTGGACGGGCTGATCGCCCGGTTCGGCCTGGCCGGGCAGCAGATCGGCGAGGTGGTCGCCGGGGCGGTGCTCAAGCACTCGAAGGACTTCAACCTCACCCGCGAGGTGGTGCTCGGCTCCAAGCTCGACCCGCGCACCCCGGCGTACGACATCCAACTGGCCTGCGGCACCGGCCTGGAAGCGGCGATCCTGGTCGCCAACAAGATCGCTCTCGGGCAGCTCGACGTCGGCATCGCCGGCGGCGTCGACACCACCTCCGACGCGCCACTCGCCGTCAACGAGGATCTGCGGCGCACCCTGATCAAGCTCAACTCCGCCCGTACCCTCGGCGAGCGGCTCAAGGTCGCCGCGAAGCTGCGCCCGGCCCAGCCGTTCAAGCCGGAGATCCCGCGCAACGCCGAGCCCCGCACCGGACTGTCCATGGGTGAGCACGCCGCCCAGACGGCGCTGCGCTGGAACATCGACCGGCAGGCGCAGGACGAGCTGGCGTTGCGCTCGCACCAGCGGCTCGCCGGCGCGTACGACAAGGGGTTCTTCGACGACCTGATGACCCCCTACCTGGGGCTGACCCGCGACCAGAACCTCCGCCCGGACACCACCCTGGAAAAGCTCGGCGCACTCAGGCCGGTCTTCGGCGCCAAGGGCCCGGACGCCGAGCGGGCCACCATGACCGCCGGCAACTCGTCGCCGCTGACCGACGGTGCCTCGGTGGTGCTGCTGGCCAGCGAGGAGTGGGCGCGCGAGCACCACCTGCCGGTGCTGGCCTGGTTCTCCTGGTCGGAGACGGCCGCGGTGGACTTCGTGCACGGCGACGAGGGCCTGCTGATGGCACCCACGTACGCGGTGCCCCGGATGCTCGCCCGAGCCGGACTCACCCTTCAGGATTTCGACTACTACGAGATCCACGAGGCGTTCGCCTCTCAGGTGCTGGCCACCCTGGCCGCATGGGAGTCGAAGGAGTTCTGCGTCGAGCGGCTCGGCCTGGACGCCCCGCTGGGCGCGATCGACACCGACAAGCTCAACGTCAACGGCTCCTCGCTGGCCGCCGGGCACCCGTTTGCCGCGACCGGCGGCCGGATCGTGGCCACCCTGGCCAAGCTGCTGGCCGAGAAGGGTAGCGGCCGTGGCCTCATCTCCATCTGCGCCGCCGGCGGCCAGGGTGTGACCGCGATCCTGGAGCGCTGACCGCCATTCGTCCGGTGTTCACGCCGGTGCCAGGCGTGCGTCATCTCGTCGCGCGAAGGTGAAACCCTGCGCGCGTTTCGGGTGCGCGCTATCAGGCGACTTCGCGTCCGGAACAGGGCCGGCAATCGATGGGCACAGACTTAGCCGGGAAGATCACGCTGTCCGTGGTCATCCCGATGTACAAC
>NZ_JBFBAO010000207.1:0-12419 GCF_040682255.1 Micromonospora sp. NPDC051296
GTCGCGGCCCGCACGGTGGACGCCACCCGGGGCCTGGTCGAGGCGGCGCTCGCGGTGGGCGACGGCGACCTGGGCGTACACGTCGAGCCGAGCGGCCCGCGCGAGCTGGCCGAGGCCGGCCATGCCTTCAACCGGATGGCGGAACGGCTCGTCGCCGCCCGCACCGATGAGCGGGAACTGGTGGCGGACATGTCGCACCGGCTGCGGACCCCGCTGACCGTGCTGCGGCTGGACGCCGAGGCGCTGGAGTCCGACGACACCAGCGTGGGTTCGTTCAGCCAGGCGGAGCTGGACCACCGGCGCGGCATCCGGCGGATCCGGCAGGCGATCGTCACCCTGGAGGGTGAGATCGACGTGCTGATCAAGACCACCCGCAAGGCGGTGGCCACGGAGGCCGCCCCGGCGATGTGCGACGTGAGCGAGGTCGTCCGCGACCGGATGGTGTTCTGGGCGGCCCTCGCGGGCGACCAGAACCGCCCGCACCGGGTGAGCGGCGCCCAACTGCGCATCCCCGCGCCGGTGCCCCGGGCCGAGTTGGCCGCCGCGCTGGACGCGGTGATCGGCAACGTGTTCCGCTATACCCCGCAGGGCGCCGCGTTCGAGGTGGCGGTCTCCCGGCGCGACGGGTACGTGGCGATCCGGATCGACGACGCCGGCCCCGGCATCGCCAACCCGGACCGCGCCCTGCGCCGCGGCGCCAGTGACCAGGGTTCCACCGGCCTCGGGCTGGACATCGCCAAGCGGGTGGCGTTGCAGGCCAACGGCTCGGTCAGCATCGACCGGGCCCGGCTGGGCGGGGCCAGTGTGGTGATGCTGCTCGCCGATCCGGACGCGACGCCACGTCAGGTCAGCCGGTTCGGCCTGGTGGGTCGGATGGCCCGGGAGCAGAAGAGCAGCGGGCGCCGCTGGCCCCGGCAGCGCCCCGCCGACAGCTGAGCGCTGCCGGTACGGTGCCCGCCGCGGGCCGTGGTCCCGGGTTGTGGTCCTGGGCTGTGGCGTGGCACAAGTCTTCCTTAGATCCGGATTAACGCCGGCCCACGCGCCCGGTACGGCTGCCAGGATCAGCTGCGAACCCAGCAGTTCCACCGGCTCTCCGCTCCCAGCGCACCTCGCCGGTGGAGCCGTGCGCGCGGCGGGAGACACGGTCCCCCCACACCTCCTCCCGCCGCGCGCCACTCCGCCCAGCCTCGGCCCGTGCACCGGGACCCGCGCCGGGCCGGGCCGGCGAGGTCAGCCGGCTGTGGTCGCCAGGTAGGCGTCGATCTCCGCGCTGATCCGCTGCTTTCCGGCGGGGTCGAGGAACGAGGCGGTCACCGCGTTGCGGGCCAGCTCGGCCAGCTGCGCCGGACCGGCGTCGAGCAGCTGGGCGGCCACCGCGTACTCGTCGTTGAGGGTGGTGCCGAACATCGGCGGGTCGTCGGAGTTGATGGTGACCAGCAGCCCGGCCTCGATCAGGCGGGGCAGCGGGTGCTCCTCGATCCGGGCCACCGCCCGGGTCCGCACGTTGGAGGTCGGGCACACCTCCATCCCGATCTGCCGCTCGGCGAGGTACGTAAGCAGCTGCGGGTCCTCGGCGGCGGAGATGCCGTGGCCGATCCGCTCGGCGCCCAGCTCGCGCAGCGCGTCCCAGACGGTCTGCGGCCCGGTGGTCTCCCCAGCGTGCGGCACCGAGCGCAGTCCCGCCGCCCGGGCCTGGTCGAAGTACGGCTTGAACTGTGGCCGGGGCACGCCGATCTCCGGGCCGCCCAGACCGAAGCTGACCAGCCCGTCGGGCCGCTCGTCGAGGCTGATCCGCAGCGTCTCCTCGGCCGCCGGCAGGCCCGCCTCACCGGGGATGTCGAAGCACCAGCGCAGCTCGATGCCGAAGTCGGCGGCGGCGCGCTTGCGGGCGTCCTCGATCGCCTCACAGAACGCCGGCGCGGGGATGCCACGCTTGACGTGCGAGTACGGCGTCACCGTCAGCTCGGCGTAGCGGACCTGCTGGCGGGCCAGTTCCCGGGCCACCTCGTGGGTGAGGATCCAGACGTCCTCCTGGTCGCGGATGAGATCGACGACGCTCAGGTAGACCTCGATGAAGTGGGCGAAGTCGCGGAAGGCGAAGTAGTCGGCCAGCAGCTGCGGGTCGGCCGGGACGGGGCTGCGCCCTTCGTGGCGGGCGGCCAGCTCGGCCACGATCCGGGGCGAGGCGGAACCGACGTGGTGCACGTGCAGTTCCACCTTGGGCAGTCCGGCGATGAAGGTACGCAGATCGGTCACGAGCTCTCCTGGGCGCGGGCGCCAATACGGGCGACGACGAAGATCCGTCGGAACGGGAAGTACACCTGCCGCTGCCGCACCAGGTACACCTCGGCGAGGCGTACCCCCAGGGCGGCCCGGAACGCGGACCAGCCGGCGGCGTCCAGCGCGGCCCGGACCGGGCGGAGCGCGGTGCCCTCCAGCCAGGTCAACACCGGGTGGTCCGCGTCGGGACGGGCGGGGAGCAGGTGCACGTAGGTAGTCTCCCAGGCGTCGACGGCGCAGCCGGCGGTGGCCAGGGACTCGGCGTAGTCGACCGGGTCGGCGACCGGCGTGGCGCGCAGCAGCGGGGCCAGCTCCGCCTGCCACGGCGGGCGCCCGGCGACCTCGCGCAGCGCGCGGTGCGAGGGGGCGTCGAAGTTGCCGGGCACCTGCATCGCCAGCCAGGCCCCGGTGGGCAGTTCACCGGCCCAGCGGGTGAGCAGCTCGCGGTGGCCGGGCACCCATTGCAGGACCGCGTTGCTGACCACCACGTCGGTGTCCGGCTCGGGGTGCCAGTCGCGGACATCGGCCAGGCCGAAGGTGACCGGGGCGTCCAGCGCGGCGGCCCGCGCGATCATCTCCGGTGCGGAGTCCAGCCCGACGATGCGGCTGCCGGGCCAGCGGGCGGCGAGGGTGGCGGTCAGGGTGCCGGGACCGCAGCCGAGGTCGACCACCGTCCGGGGCCGATCAGCGGCCACCCGGGCGAGCAGGTCGTGGAACGGCCGGGAGCGCTCGTCTCCGTAGCGCAGGTACGTCGCCGGATCCCACATCACGCCTCCACTTCCACACCACATCTACAAACCGTACGTCCGTCTTGTTTACCGTACGGGCCGCCCCTGGACTGGGCAAGGAAGGTCACTAGGCTCACTCGCATGGAGCAACGCACCTTCCCCCGCCTGGACCGACAGGCCGGCGTGGTCGGCCTCGGCGCCTGGCAGCTCGGCGCCGACTGGGGCACGGTCACCGAGGACGACGCCATCGCGGTGCTGACCGCCGCCGTCGACGCCGGCATCACCTTCCTGGACACCGCCGACGTGTACGGCGATGGACGCAGCGAGCGGCTGATCGGGCGCTTCCTGGCGGCCCACCCCGACGCCGGGCTGACGGTGGCGACCAAGATGGGCCGCCGCGTCCCGCAGACGCCGGAGGCGTACACCCTGGACAACTTCCGCCAGTGGACCGACCGGTCGCGGGCGAACCTCGGGGTGGACACACTGGACCTCGTGCAGTTGCACTGCCCGCCGACGGTGGTCTTCGCCGACGACGCGGTCTTCGACGCCCTCGACACGCTGGTCGCCGAGAAGCGCATCGCCGCGTACGGCGTCAGCGTGGAGACCTGCGACGAAGCGCTCACCGCGATCGCCCGGCCCGGGGTGGCCAGCGTGCAGATCATCCTCAACGCGCTTCGCCATAAGCCGCTCGACCGGGTGCTGCCGGCCGCCTCGGCCGCCGGGGTCGGCATCATCGCCCGCGTCCCGCTGGCCAGCGGCCTGCTCTCCGGCCGGTACGACGAGCGGACCACCTTCGCCGCCGACGACCACCGCCAGTACAACCGGCACGGCGAGGCGTTCGACGTCGGCGAGACGTTCTCCGGCGTCGACTACGACCTGGGGCTGGCCGCCGTCCGTCGGCTCGCGCCGCTGGTCGGCGACGACCGGACGATGGCCCAGTTCGCACTACGCTGGGTGCTCGACCAGCCAGGGGTCACAGTGGTCATCCCCGGGGCGCGCGACGCGGCGCAGGCACGGGGCAACGCCGCGGTCGGCGGCCAGCCACCACTGTCGACGGAGGAGCTCGCCGAGGTGACGGCGGTCTACGACGAGCTGATCCGCCCACAGGTGCACCACCGGTGGTGAACGGCGCGCCCGCTGGCGGGCCATCGGAGAGGGAGGTCGCGATGAACGGCTGGTTCCGCCTCACCCTCGGCCTGCTGGCCGTGGTCGTCGGTGCGGTGTGGACGGTGCAGGGCCTCGGCTACGTCGAAGGCAGCGTGATGACCGACCAGCGGATCTGGGCGCTGCTCGGCCCGGTGCTGGCGCTGGTCGGCCTGGCCCTGCTCTGGCTCGGCGTCCGCGCCCGCAACCGACGCTGATCCGGGCCGCCGGGATTGTCCCGGCGGCCGGATCCGTACCGGCGCGACCACCCGGCGCGCGGCCCCCGCCCGGGACAGGACGCGGAAAAGCCCCGCGTCCTGTCGGAACGCGGGGCTTCACACCGATTCGGGGGACTGCCTTGCAATTGGCCGGCAGTCGCCGACCGATGCGCTCAGAGGGGGCGGACCTGCTCGGCCTGCGGACCCTTCTGGCCCTGGGCGATCTCGAACTCCACCCGCTGGTTCTCCTCCAGCGTGCGGTAGCCGCTGGTCTGGATGGCCGAGAAGTGGACGAACACGTCAGCACCCCCGCCGTCGACGGTGATGAAGCCGAAGCCCTTGTCAGCGTTGAACCACTTCACGGTTCCCTGCGCCATGTGTATCTCCTTCTAAAACTGGCGGCCGAGCACGCCGTGCGGCCGATTGGCCGTTTTCGAGCAGCGGCGCCTGAGGCGGCCCCCGGTGAAGGAGACTTCTCTCAACCCACGCCATCTCTCAACAGCGTGGAACAGCAAACCACGTACGCAAAAACTCTGCACAGCCTACCCGACGAAATTCTCCGACATGTGACCTGACAGATGCGTCAGATCCGCTGGGTGGAGGCGGGAGCCAAGGCGAAAGGCCCCCTCGCCGGGCAACGGGCGTACGTGCCTGGCCCGTGTCGACCGGGACTAGTCCGGCCAGCGACCGGTGAGTCGGCGTACGCCGAGGGCTCCGCCCCGGTCCACGGCGGCCCGGACCACGGCGAAGATGGCACCGTGCAACGCCGCCGCCGCAAGGATCTCGCCCCAGCGACGGTTCTCGTCGGTCGCGCTCGGGGCATCGCCGTCACCGGCGGCCACCTTCCACACCTGGCGGAAGACGGCACCCGCGATCGCACCGGCGGCGATGCCCATCACCACGCCGACCGGCTTGTATGCGGCCTTGCCGATCCCCCTGCTCACCCACGCCTCCCTCGGATGATCACCAGCACCACCGCGGCGACGACCGCGCCGGCCGCGAGGGCGACGAACGGCGCGGGTCCCCGCCGCGCCCCGGCGGCCCGTCCCCGCATCGGCCCGTGGGTGAGGCTGGCCTGCCCGCGGACCCGGGCGACGGTCAGCACGGCCTGCTCCCGCATCCGCTCCCGCGCCTGATCCGCCGAGGACTTCAGCCGCTTCTTGACGTCGGCCTTCGCGGCCAGCGCCTCCATCGTCTCGCCCAATTCGACCCGGGTACGTCGGATCTCCTCGCGCAGTGCCTCGGTGTCGCCGGTGCCGTTGCGCGTCATGCCCGTCTCCCGTCCTTGACCGCCGCGCTGACCACGTCGACGTCGGCCCGCAGGCTGCGCACGGTCGCCTGTGGAACCGGTGGCACCGCCCGAGCGACCTGCTGCTTGCCGACCAGGGCGAACACGCCGGCGAGCAGGAACACCGCCGCCGCTACGATCAGGGCGGCCGCCCACGCCGGCAGCACCAGGGCCAGCAGCAGGATCGCGGCGGTGACCAGCGCGCCGAGACCGAAGAACGCGAGCGCGCCGCCGCCGGCGAGCAGGCCGATGCCGATGCCGGCGTGCTTGCCCTTCTGCGTCAACTCGGCGCGGGCCAGCATGAGCTCGTCCCGGACCAGACGGGATACCTGCTCGGCCGCCCGCTGGACCAACTCGGCGGTGGACGGCTCGCTCCCGTTACGGGAGGTACGAACGTTCGCCACGTCAGCCATCCTGTCCCCCTCTCCTCATCACCGCGCTGTATGCCCGAATTCGCCGCCGGCCAATCCGGCGCGCGGTTACCGGCCCGGATCCGGACCGCCGCGCGTCTTCCGTATTGGTGACGGCCACGGCGAGAAGGAGCAGAAGCGTCCCGCAGCAGGTCCCCACCAAACGCCGCCCCAAACGTCCCGCCCACCCCCACCCCACCCGACCCCTATTCAATTGATCATGAGGTTGGCGGGCAATTTGATCCTTCAAACACCCGCCAACTTCATGATCGGCAGACCGGGATGGGTGAATGAAAGCGTCAGCGGCGGGCTTCGGCGGGTTCGTCGGGGCCGACAAAGGCTTCGCTGCGGGCCTCACCGTCGTCGCTGCCGCCGAAGAGGCGGGCGTCGTCGGGTACCTCGGCCTCGGCCGGGCGACGCGGCGAGCGGCGCGGCTGCACCCACTGCCAGGGCAGGTTGGCCGCACCGTCGCCGACCTCGGCGCGAAGTCGGGGCATCGCGGTGGGCCGGTGGTCGCGTACCCACGCCACCAGGTGCTCCCGGACCAGGCAGCGCAGGTCCCACAGCGCGCCGGCGCTGGCGGCGCTCACCAGGGCGCGGACCTTGATCATGCCGCCGGTCGCCTCGGTCACCTGAAGTACGCAGACCCGGCCGTCCCACAGCTCGGTGCTCTCCACGAGGCGGCGCAGTTCCTCCCGCATGGCCTGCACCGGTACCGACCAGTCGAGCTCGAACTCGGCCGTGCCGAGCACGGCCGCCTCGGTACGGGTCCAGTTCTGGAACGGGGTGCTGGTGAAGTAGGAGGTGGGCAGGATCAGCCGCCGGTCGTCCCAGATCTGGACCACCACGTAGCTGAGCGTCAGCTCCTCGATCCGACCCCACTCGCCCTCGACCACGACCACGTCGTCGAGGCGTACCGCGTCGCTGAAGGCGAGCTGCAGACCGGCGAAGACGTTGCCCAGCAGGCTCTGCGCGGCCAGCGCGGCGACCACACCGACCACACCGGCACTGGTCAGCACGCCGGCGCCGATGCCCCGCACGGCGGGGAAGGTCATCAGCATCACGCCGACGGTGAGGACGACGATCACCACGATCGTCACCCGACGCAGCATGACGACCTGGGTGCGTACCCGACGGGCATGCCGGTTGTCCGGCACGTCCACCCGGAACCGGGCCAACGCGGTGTCCTCGACCGCCACCAGCAGGGCGGTGACCAGCCAGGCGGTGGCCGCGATGACGGCGAGCACCAGCAGGTGTAGCAGCACCTGCCGCCACGCGGTGCCGACCGCGTACCCGGTGCTGAAGCGGACGGCGAACTGCACGGCGAGCACCGTGGCGGCGACCTGCGAGGCCCGGTGCGCATGCTGGGTCAGCTGGGTCATCAGCAGTGACCGGCGGCCCCACCGCCTGGTCAGGCGATGCACCACCTCGACCACGGCGGAAGCGGTCGCCGCCGCGGCGAGCGCGGCGACGACCGTTACGAGGTAGCTGTGCACGTGTACTTTCCTTCCGGCCCGACGGCAAGATCCGAACAAAGGGGCAATGTTGCCCCGGATCGTCGTCGCCGGCCACCGGAGGAGGGTTCAGACCTTGCGGTAACGGGCCTGGAGGAAGCAGTACGCGCCGAAGGCGGCGATGCCCAGCGCGATCAGCGTGAGCAGGATCGGGCCGTACGACTGGTCGCGCAGCATCCGCAGCGCGGCGTCCAGGCCACGGGCCTTCTCCGGGTCGTAGTCGACTGCGGCCAGCACGACCAGCAGGCCGGTGGCGGCGAACGCGCTGCCCCGGGCGGCGTAGCCGGCCATGCCGAGCCGGCGGGCGAGCCGGCTGGCCCGGGCGCTCATCTCGCCCGTCTTCAGGCGCTTCAGGAACTTCTTCCGCACGCCGTAGACCACCATGCCGACGCCGAACCCGGCGAGGGCCAGGCCGGCGACACCGACCAGCCACCGGCCGCCGGCCGACTCCATCAGACGGGCGGTGAGTTCCTCCTGCTGTGCCGCGCTGTCGGAGTTGGCCCTGGCGAAGACCTTGACGGCCGTCCAGGCCAGCCAGAGGTAGATGACCGCCCGGGCGGCCGAGACGATCCGCTCCTGGAGCCGGTCGTTGCCCCGTTCGGCGCGATGCCCGACGGCCGCCTCCAGGGCCTGCCAGATCGCCATGGCGAGCAGCCCGACGGCGATGGCGACGACGAGGAACCGGCCCATGGGCTGCGCGGCGAGGGTACGCAGCGCGCCGGACTGGTCGCCGTCGTCGGCCGCGTTGCCGAACGCGATCTGCAGCGCCAGCCAGCCGAACAACAGGTGCACGATCCCGTAGCCGACGAAACCGGCCCGGGCGAGTAGTGCTAGCCACCGGCTGCCCGCCGTACGGGCGGCGGCGGCCTCGGCGTTCCGGGTAAGAGACATGGCGCCTCAATCTCCGGACGCGAAGATCCCCAAACGTGGCCGGCCGCCACCCGTGGGCGGCGGCCTGCCGGCGGATCGAACTGAGCGGCGGATCGAACTGGGCGGCTACCGCCGTCAGCCGGGTTACCGGGAGATCCGGACCTTGACCTCGGAGTCGGTGACGCTGTCCAGGGTGACCGCGAGGCCGCCGACGTCGGCGGCCTGCTCGCCGACGGTCAGCGACAGCTGCTCGCCGGCGACCTCGATGGTGACCTGGTCGTCCTGGGCGCCGACCAGCCGGGCCTCGACGCCGAGAACGTTGGCCTGGGCCTCCACCCCCCGGTCGAAGGTCACCGTGCAGGCGTCCAGCCCGCAGTCGGTGCTGGCGCCCTCGGAGCTGCAACCGGCCAGCAGGGCCGCGCCGAGCGCGAGGCCGGCCAGCAGGCCGAGGGTCTTGCGGGTAGGAAGGTGCGGGGTCATGGCGGCGGAGGATCGCTTCGTCACGCGGCCAAGGGTACGAGACGCCGGCGAACCGCATCGGGGCCGTCGGCGGACGGTGGACAATGGGCGGGTGAGCATGCTGGTCGAGGACAATCCCGCCAAACACCGCTTCGAGATCCTGGTCGACAACGCGCTGGCCGGGTTCACCACCTACCTGCCGCGCGGCGAGGTGCTGGTCTTCACCCACACCGAGGTGGATTCGGCGTTCCAGAACATGGGCGTCGGCTCGGCGCTGACGCGCGACACGCTGGACCAGGTCCGGGCGCAGGGCGGGCGGGTGGTGCCGCAGTGTCCGTTCATGGCCGCCTTCATCGAGCGCCATCCCGAGTACGCCGACCTGGTCACCAGCCTGGGCTGACGGCGGCCCCGCTGAGCAGTTCGGCCGCGGCCAGCCCGGCGGCCCTGGTGGCGCCGTGGGTGGCCACATGCACCGGGCCGGTGACCAGCGCGGGCACGCCGAGTTCCACCACCACCGCGTCCGGCCGGGCGGCCAGCGCCAGGTCGACCGCGGCGCGCATCCAGCCGTGCCGGTGCAGGTCGCGCACCACCAGGACGATCGGCCGGCCGGCGGCACCGGCGGTCGGTTCGGTGGGCACCGCGGTCTCGGCGTAGCGGGCGCTGGTGGTGCCCGGCACGAGGGCGGCCAGCGGGGCGGCCACCCCCCACGGGGTCTCCGCCCCGATCGCGATGTTGTGCGGCGGTTCGAACTCCACCACGTGTGCGGGGCCGACCAGCGGCAGCGCGGCGGCGCCACCGGTGGCGGTGGTGACCCGGATCGCGCGCCGCGCGGCGGCCAGCCCGACCGTGGAACCGGCACCGCCGCCGGTCGACGCACCGCCGGCCGTAGTGCCGGGAGCCGTGGCTGCTTCGAGGCGGGCCGCGCGGGCGGCCACCGTCCAGGCGGCGAGCTGGCCGACCCGCTTCGCCGCCTCGGCCAACCGTTCCTCGGGCAGCTCTCCGGCGACGACCGCGTCGACGATGGCGTCCCGCAGATAGCGGGCCGTCTCCTCGTCGGCGTGCTCGCCGCCGACACAGATCGCGTCGGCGCCGGCGGCGAGGGCCCGGACCGCCGCACCGGCGAAGCCGTACCGGTCCGTCACCGCTCGCATCTCCACCGCGTCGGTCACCACGACACCGTTGAAGCCCATCTCCTCACGCAGCAGGCCGCTCAGGATCCGCCCGCTCAGGGTGGCCGGCAGCTGTGGATCCAGCGCCGGCACCAGCAGGTGCCCGGTCATCACCGCCTGCACGCCCGCCGCGACGGCGGCCCGAAACGGGGCCAGCTCGACGGCGTCCAGCCGGGCCCGGTCGGCGCTGATCCGGGGCAGGTCGTGGTGCGAGTCGACCCGGGTGTCACCGTGGCCCGGGAAGTGTTTGGCGCAGGCGGCGACCCCGCCGGACTGCAGGCCGCGTACCCAGGCGGTGGTGTGCCGGGCGACCAGCGACGGCTCGGCGCCGAACGAGCGGACGCCGATCACCGGATTGTCCGGGTTCGAGTTGACGTCGGCGTCGGGCGCGTAGTTCAGGGTGATCCCGGCGGCGGCGAGTTCGACCCCGAGATCGCGGGCGACCTCCTCGGTGAGCGCCGGGTCGTCCACCGCCCCGAGGGCGAGGTTGCCCGGGCGGGAGCTGCCCCGGCCGGACTCGATGCGGGTGACGTCGCCGGCTTCCTCGTCGATGGCGACGATCACGTCGGGGCGCTCCGCGCGCAGCGCGGCGGTGAGCGCGGCGACCTGCTCCGGGTCGACGACGTTGCGGCTGAACAACACCACCGATCCGAGCCCGTCGCCGAACCAGCGACGTATCCAGGCGGGTGGGACGGTGCCGACGAAACCGGGCTGCAGGACTGCGGCCGCCAGCGCCGCCAGGTTGCCGTTCGGTGCGCTGAGCCGGACAGATCGGTCGCTCATGCCGGCACTCCGCTGAGCTCCGTGCCGTCCTGTGGCACCACCGCACTGCACCGATGATTCGCTCGCTGACGATCGCTCATGCGGTTTTCGTACCCCCGTCTTCTCCGCCGCGGACAACCCGCCAGCCGGCGGTGCAGACATGGTCACACCGCGCCACCCAATTAGTCAATAAACCTTACAGTTGCCTTGGGTGCCGTGGTCCAGCGAGAGTGCGGGAATGGACCCGCTGCTGCTGGCCGACGCGACGAGTCCGGCCGACATCCCCGGCGTACGCCTGCTCGGCCTGGTGGTCGGCGGGCTGCTGCTGTTCGCCGCGATCCGGGCGATGTTCCGCCGCTGACTCCCACCCCCGGGTGTGACCGGCGCCGGCCCGGGTACCGCCTGCGCAGGCACCACCACGGCGAGGGGGACAGATGAAGATCGGCTACCTCCTATCCACAGAGGAGTACCCGCCCGCGGAACTGCTGGCGCAGGCCCGGGCCGCCGAGCGGGCCGGGTTCGAGGGGCTGTGGATCTCCGACCACTACCACCCCTGGACGGACGCGCAGGGGCAGAGCCCGTTCGTCTGGTCGATGATCGGCGCGCTGAGCCAGGTATGCCGGCTCCCGGTCACCACGGCGGTGACCTGCCCGACCGTACGCATCCACCCGGCGGTGCTCGCCCAGGCCGTCGCGACCAGCGCGGTGCTGCACTCCGGGCGGTTCGTCCTCGGCGTGGGCTCCGGCGAGGCGCTCAACGAGCACATCCTCGGCGGCCCGTGGCCGCAGGCCGGCCTCCGACTGGAGATGCTGGAGGAAGCGGTCGAGGTGATGCGGAAACTGTGGCGCGACGGTTTCGTCAACCACTACGGCCGGCACTACCGGGTGGAGCACGCACGGATCTACACGCGCCCCGAGACGCCGCCGCCGGTCTACGTCTCCGCGTTCGGCCCCAAGGCGGTGGACCTCGCCGCCCGGATAGGCGACGGCTTCGTCAACACCACCCCCGACGCCGAATCGGTCCGCCGGTTCCGGGCGCACGGCGGGGGCGACAAGCCGTGCCAGGCCGGCTTCAAGGCCGCGTACGCGCCGACCGTGCAGGAGGGTGTGCGGCTCGCGTACCAGCGGTGGCCGATCAGCGCGATCCCGGGTGAGCTGTTGCAGGTGCTGCCCTCGCCGCACCACTTCGAGCAGGCCGCTCGACTGGTCGACCCGCAGGCGATGCGGACCACGTTCGTCTGCGGCAACGACGCCGAGGCGCACCTGGCGAAAATCGACGCGTACGCGAAGGCCGGCTTCGACGAGGTCTACGTGGCCAACACCGGGCCGAACTGGCCGGGACTGCTCGACCTGTACCAGCGCGAGGTGCTGCCCCGGTTGCGCTGAGCCCGACCGGGCACCGGCGCGGCCCCGGCCGATGCCCGCCCGCGGGTTTCGTCACCGGCTCACCCGGGTACCTGCGGCCCTCGATGAAGCTGACCACGCACTCGATGTCGTTGCGCCGCGCGGCGCGCAGCCTGTTCGGCTGGACCACCCTGCGCCCCAACCAGCTGGCCGCGATGCGGGCCGTGATGAAGCG
>NZ_JBFBAO010000208.1:0-12389 GCF_040682255.1 Micromonospora sp. NPDC051296
TTGTAGGCATCGACGAGGAGCTTCGCCTGCTTCTCCAGCGGGGCGCGGGTCCACAGGGTGAGCTCGCTGCCGTCGTCGATGCCGTTGGGGCCGGCTCGCGGCGGCGCCGGGCCCTCTGGGCCGGCGCGGCGGCGCTGGTCCTGGCGCTGGCCGGCGGGGTGGTGGCGGTCAACGAGTGGACTGCCTCCCCCGACCCGGTGCTGACCGCCTCGGGGGAGGCACCCGGCTACGGGGCCAGCCTCTCCGTCGCCATCACCGTCGGGGACGAGGGCAGTGCCACCATCCGGATCACCGCCACCGGCCTGCGGCAGGGCGTCCGGTACCGGTTGTTCGCGGTGACCCGCGACGGTGTCACGCACGTCGTCCGCGACTGGACCGCCTCGTCCGGGCCGCAGGAGGTGGCCGGCGAGACGTCCCTGTCCGTCGACGAGTTGTCGTTCATCACGGTCGGGCTGGTCGACGGTTCCGCGATCGTGACCGCCCCGATCGCCCGCGACCCGGCCACGCCCCGCTGAACGCTGCGCCCCGCTGCCGCTGGGCGAGCGACAGACTCGACGGCACGATCTGGTCGACGTGGTATGGAGACGAACTGCGCGGCGTGCATCAGACCAGAAGATGGCCCGGGTCACCTGCCGGACCGGGCATCCGCGGCCTGGGCCGGCGGCATCGAACGCGCGAACCGCTGAGACCTGGTCGGCCGGAGGCGTGATCAGCCCGGGGCCGTCGGGGCGGTCGGCGAGAAAAGCGGGGCACCGGTCGAACCAGGCTCACCTGCCGTACGTAAAGCGCGTACCAGCCGTCCAGCGGAGCGAAGGAGCGCAGGTGGAGCGCGATCGAGAACCGAACAGGTATCCCTCCAATTCGACCAACCCCGCCCAGTCGTACCAGCGGCCAGGGAGGCAGAGCGGTAGCTCGAGCAGCAGTGGTGACGAGGTCCAGACGTCGTCGAGCCGCTACAGCCAGACCTCCGGCAGCAACTACGACGACCCGCGGCGGGGCAGCAGCAGCACGGCCAGCTCGGCGCCGAGGCCCGGAGCGCCCACTGCAGCCGACTACCAGGACTTGCTGGACGACGGTCTGGCGTCCGACCGGAGCAGCCCCGGGCCGGGTGAGTCGTTCGAGATCGAGTGGGGCGGCGATCAGGTCAGCCTGCACCAGTACGACGGCAACAACCGCCTGTTGAACTGGGTGGTGGACGCAGGTCGAAGCGCAGGCCGATGGGTGGCCGCGAACGACGAGCGGATCGCCACCTTCGTCTCGGTGCTCGGATCGCCTTTGCTGCAGGGTGCCGGGGGGCAGGGCAGCAGCCTCGGCACGGTCAGTGGCGGGGTCGCCCTGGCCGGTGGCCCGGGCCTCTACGTGTTCACCAAGAACATGGTCAACGCGGCACGCGGCAGGCACGCAAACATGTACGACGCCGCCTACGGCGCAGTCGCCGCCGGCGGCGCGATCGCCTGGGGTCTGGGCACCGGGGGTGTGGGCGGTGATCGGGCCCGCGACATCGGCGCGATTGTCCACGCAGGCGGTACGGCGGCGATGACCTGGGCACAGTCACGGCCGCGGCAGCAGCCGCCGGTGCTTCCCATGTACAACCTGCCCAACACGAGCATCCCGAGTGCGGCCTCTTCTCGCAGCCCCTACGGGCCGGTCAACTCCTACGGTCCGCCGGCCAGCTCCTATGGACAGCCCGTACCGTATGGACAGGCCAATCCCTATGGGCAGCTCAACCCCTATGCCCAGCCCGGCCCGTATGCCCAGCCCAGCCCGTATGCCCAGCCCGGCCCGTATGGGCAGCCGGCGACGAGCTCCTACGGGCCGGTCAACTCCTACGGTCCGCCGGTCAATCCCTTCAGTTCGGGGGCCGACGTCCGCGGTTCGGCGCAGTTGCCGGTCCGGCGCCAGTCGACCTACGGACATGGCGAAACTCCCGCCGCCCAGAGTGAGCGCTCGAACATGCGCGGCGGACGCGGCGGGCGCGGGGGTGGCGGAGGCGGCGGCAGGTGACGGTTCGGCCGTAGGCCCGGCCAGCCGGAGCAGGTCCGGATCCCGCCGGTGGCCCGTGACGCTCTTCCGTCACGGGCCACCGGTCATCAGCGGGACCGTGCCGGTTGGCGGCGGCGGGGTCCGCCGAGCGACGGGAGCGGGGCCGGCTGACTCCTCGCCCCGACGCTGCGCACGCTGCTGAGTCGCGCCGCCGTGGCGAACCGGGAACCGTCCTGGGCAGTCAGGGCCAGCCGCCGCCAGCGGGAGTGATCGGCGGCGGTCCAGGTCCGCTCGTGCGACTCCATTGCGGCAGCCGGGTGGTCGGCCGGCGTGGCCCGGTGGTCGAGGTACTCCTTGGCCGCCAGACCGCGGGCATGGTTGGCGCGGCGCCAGGCGCGGTCACGCTCGGCGCTGTGCGCATCCGTGTCCCGGACCTGTGTCTGATCCACCCACCGGCTCTGGTCGGCGGGGCCACGACGGACGCTGGTGAGCGCCGCGGCCAGCGCGACTGCCACGGGCAGTGGGAGTGAAGTCGGCGATGCGCGGCGTCGCGGGATCCGGCTGCGTGCGGCGGCGTTCTGCTGGGAATGCGGCGGGAGCATCGGTCTCCTCCGAGGTCGGGCTATGCCCGCCTACTACGGCTTCGACGCCGCCGGGTTCGCCCGGTGGGTGAACTATTTTCCGGTGTTCGTGCCGACGCGGCTTGCCTGGTCGCAACGGGCGCGGCGGAACCGGTCCGACGCCGGCGCGAGCGGGTGGCGGGAAAAACTCCGAACTCGCCCTGAACCGAGTAGCCGATCGCGCCGTTAAGCGGCCGTCACCAGTGCCGGTGGTGCGGCCGGTGACCGCAGAAGGCGAGCAGCGAAGGGAGGCGATGCAGATGGGCAACGGATCCGTGGCGTTACGGCGACCGGGGGTTTCGGCCGGGGGATCGGGCCCGGACCAGCCGCTCGGCGTGTGGGCGCACGACGACGGCCCGGCCTGGCGGCGTGACAGCCTCTCCGAGGACGGCGTCGGGTGGATCGGCGCCCACGGGGGTGCCGGCGCGACCACGCTCACCCGGCTGCTGGGCGGCACCGACATCGGCTGCCGATGGCCGGACCCGGCGCTCGCCGAGCCCGCCCAGGTCATGGTCGTCGGGCGGACGAACCTGGACGGGCTGCGGGCGGTGGCCCGGGCGCTGCACGCGATGCGGGAAGGCCGACACCCGGCCGGGATGCGGCTGCTGGGCGTCGTGCTGATCGCCGACGCCCCCGGTCGGCTTCCGCCGCCGCTGCTCGGCCGGATCCGTCTGCTGCGGTCGATCTCCCCGGTGCACCGGGTGCCGTGGATTCCGTCCTACAGGGTGGGCGAGGAGCCGAAGCGGCCGCCCCGGCAATTGTCCCGCTTGTCCACTGTGGTCGGCCCCCGTCCCGAAGCGAGGCGGTGGCCGTGACCAGGGCTGTCCGGAACGCAGCGGCCGTCGTCGCCGTGCTGGGGTTGGTCGGGCTGGGCGGCCTGCTGGCGCCCTCGGCTGTGATGGCGGCTGAGGACAGCTACACCGTGAAGATCCATGGTGGCGGTGCCGTCTACAACTACACCCTCTGTCTGAAGACCACCACCACCATGGCGAGACCGCGCGGCAACGGTAGTGACCGAATCTGCAGCGGGAAGAAGAACTCGACCAATGGGTCCTTCGACCTGTCCGCCCCGTACAAGGCGGGCGACACCGTGAAGATGGACATCGAGATGCACACCGGTCTCGTCGGTGAGTCGGTGACCAAGGACAACGTCGAGATCACCGGGGCGACCAGCTGCACGATCTCGGGCCTCGTGCATGCCGGGAAGTTCGAGTGTGACACTCCGATCAACAGCCTCCACTTCTCTCCGCCGGCGATCGAGGCCTACACGATCGACTCCAACGAGAAGAAGGCGGTCTCGAAGCTGCTCGACTTCATGGCGTGGCTGGTGAGTGCTGCCGCCGTGGCCGGCGTGCTCATCACCGGCGCGACGCTGGCGTCGCAGCTGCGTCGTGGTGCCCTCGAAGAGCGGACCGAGTACATGAAGCACCTCGCCTTCGTCCTCGCGGCTTGCCTGCTCGCGACCACCGCCGGCCCGATCATCGCCTGGCTCGACGTCACCGGCTAACACCCGCCCGAGCCCGACCGGGGCAACGACCGTCCGATCTCGAAGGAGACACAATGATCTTCTCTGACACCTACTACCGCGTGGTCCTGCGGATTCCTGCCGTGCTCCAGGCACCCGGGCCTGACGGGGACGGCAACGGGGTGCCGCTGCCCTCGACTGACGGAGGGCTGCCGTCCGGTCTTGCCGCGAAGGTCTCGCAGGCGCTGGGCCTGATTGCCTGGGGAGGCACGGCGGCTGGCGTCGTCGGTGTCCTGATCACCGGCGCGGTCATGGCCATCTCCCACAAGCGCGGCGAGAGTTCGGAGCACATGAGCCGCCTCGGCATGGTGCTGGGCGGCTGCATCCTGGTCGCCATGGCCGGGCCGATCGTCACCTGGCTCTTCGCTGGCGGGGGCGACGGAGGCGGGGGAGACAACTGATCCGCTCACCGACCGCAGGCCCGAGCGTCCGTCCAACTGGGTAGGTGTCATGAGACCGAGATTCGTATCCGACGACGAGGCGGACGGGGAGAAGCCGTTCTGGCAGAACCGCCGGTGGCAGCTGTCGGCAGCATTTCTCGCCCTAGCCCTCTGCACCGGCACGGTCGCGGCGCTCGGTGGCGGCCGGGACGCCAACTCCAGCGTCGCGGCCGATACCGGGCCGGTGATCGGCACCCTCGGCCCGGACGGATCCCGGCCGCAGGACTGCCGCACCGACGATTCCGCGCAGCGGCTCCCGAGCGAGGCGCCACGGGACATCACCTGGCGACCACTCAACGGGGCGGATACTCCGCTGTCCGCTTCGGCGGGGCCACTGAAGACCACCGGTCCGCTGCTGTGGTGCTTCGCGCACACCCCGATGGGGGCGGTCATGGCGGCGCACACCATCTCCCGCCAGATGAGTGGCCCCGACTGGCGGACGGTCAGCGACCAGCAACTCGTGCCCGGCCTGGGGCGGGACTACTTCGACGCGATGCGTGCGTCGATGGCGGAGACCGGGCCGGTGCAGACCGTCAACGCACTGGCCGGATTTCTCGTGCTGAAGTACTCGCCGAGCACGGCCACCATCCGGGTCCTGATCCGGCAGGCGAACGTGATCTACGTGTCCGTCGACTACATCGTCGACTGGAACGGCGTGGACTGGCAGCTCCGGCCGCTGAACTCCGGCGGCCTCTACACCCGGGTCAACCCCGTCGTCTCCCTCGTCGGCTTCGTGCTGTGGAACGAGGTGTGACGTGGCAGAGTGCGCTACCGGCGACGCCGTCTACATCGGCACGATCGGACAGGTCGTCGGCTTCTTCGAGCGGGGCATCGACGGCATTCTCAGCGACATCGCCAGCGCCATTCTGGGTGCGGCGGTCGAACTTTTCGCCAACCTCGGCGACATCCCCACGCTCGGCGACAAGAAGCTCAACGACAGCATCCACCTTCAGACCGACTGGTTGGTCGTCACGATCGCCGTCGCGTCGCTGTTGGCGGCGGCCTTCCGGATGGCGCTGGAACGTAAGGGGCAGCCCCTCGTCGTGGCGCTCATGGGCCTGGTCCGCATGGTGCTCACGGTGGGTGCCGCGTGGACGGTGGCCAACTGGCTCGCCAGCGAGGCGGACGCCTACTCCGACCATCTCTACGAAGAGGGCATCAAGGCGCAGCTCAGGCTGATCGCCAACTGCGGCACGGACGGGCTCACCGCGTTCCTGCTGATCATCATCGGTCTGTTGCTGCTGATCGCCGGATGCATCCACGTCATCCTGATGTACATCCGGCTCGGCGTGATGGTGCTGCTCACCGGCACGCTGCCGCTGGCGGCGGCGGCCTCGATGTCCGAGTGGGGCGGGGGTTGGTGGCGCAAGCACGTCGCCTGGATGGTCGCCTGGCTGGCATTCAAACCGGTGGTCGGACTGATCATGTATTCGGGCGCGGCCATGATCGGTGCCACCAACGATCCGGACAGCACGGATGCGGACAACGCCAGGCACTACAAACTCGCCGGCGCCGCCGTCCTGTTGATGGCCGCCGTCGCCCTGCCCGCGCTGATGCGGCTGGTCGTACCGGCGATGGCGACCCTCGGCTCGCGCGACGGCGTCGGCGCGGGCGTCGCCGCCGCGGGTGCGGTGGCGAGCGGGGCCAAGAAGATCGCCGGCGGTGGGGACTCGGCCGCTTCCGCCGGCCGTTCCCGGGGGCCGAGCGGAGGCGGTTCCGCAGGCGGCGCCTCGGGTGCCGGCCGCCCAGCCGATGGCTCCGGCGGCAAACCGTCCGGCGGGTCCGCTGGTGGATCCGGTGGCGGGCCGGGTGGTGGCGCCGGCGGCAAACCATCGGGGGGCTCCGGTGGCGGGTCGGGCAGCGGCGGGTCGAGATCCGGCCAGATCGCCCGGGGCACGGTTGGTGCCGCGGCCACGGCGGTGCAGGTCGTGACCAGCACCCACAAGCACGCCAGCAAGATCGCAAGCGGAGCGCTCCCCGACCGTGACTAGATCCTCGTCGCACAACCTTGATCGGGTATACCGGGCGCCGTCCACGCGCGATCTTGGACAGTTTCCGTTATCGCGTAACGGGAACTGTCCAAGATCTCGCGCCCACCTCCCGCCATGCGGGAAGCACACCCACGCAAACCAGCGCAGGCCGGGTACATACCCAAGCCACCTCACCGGCCCAGCAGAGGCGACGACACCACATCAGCGCCAGCACGGCGCCGAGCGCCGAGAAACGATTCGGCCCCACCCCGCGACTCCCTCAGGCGACCCGACGGATCCCCAACACCCACGGACAACCCGATCAAGGTTCAAGGACGAGGCACTAGCTGATGCCGGAACAAGGAGAAGGATCATCGTGAGTACGACAGCGGAGTCCATGAAGACACCGACGTACGGCAACTGGCGTCGCCCCCGCAAGGCCGGGCTGGGCTCGCTGGGCCTGGTCGGGACCGTCGGCCTGTTCGGTGGGCTCGTGCTGGTCCTGATCTCCTCCATGGTCTCCCTGAACGCGGCCCTGGTGGTGGGGCTCCCGTTCGCGGTGATGCTGGCGCCGCTGGCGATCCGTACCCAGGACGGCCGCAACGTCTACAACATGGCCGCCGTCCGGATCGGTTGGCTGCGCCGCAAGTCCCAGGGGCGGCACCTGTACGCCTCCGGCCCGCTGTCAACGCGCCCGGGTGGCCGGTTCCGTCCACCCGGGCTGCTGAGCCGGGCGACCATGTTGGAGGGACGCGACCCGTACGACCGCCCGTTCGGCGTGCTCTACCACCGCAACCACAACCAGTACACCGTCGTGCTCAGCTGCGAGCCGGACGGCGGTTCACTCGTCGATCCCGACCAGGTCGACACCTGGGTGGCGCTCTGGGGTGAGTGGCTGTCCCGGCTGTCGCACGAGCCAGGGCTGCGGGGCGCCTCCGTGGTCGTCGAGACCGCACCGGACCCGGGCACCCGACTGGCCACCGAGGTGCTGGGTCGCATCTCCCCGGACGCACCGCCCGCCGCGCGTGCCGTGATGGAGGAGGTGGTGCAGACGTACCCGGACGCGTCGTCGGAGATGAACACCTTCCTCACCCTCACCTACTCGGCACCCGGCGGTGCCCGGCGTGACCACGACACGATGCTCGCCGACCTGGCGTTGCGGCTGCCGGGCGTGCTGGGTGGGCTGGTCGCGGCCGGCGGCGGGTCGGCGGAGCCGCTGTCGGCCGAGCGGATCGCCGAGGTCGTCCGGGTCGCCTACGACCCGGCCGTCGCCGCGGAGGTGCTCGACGTCCGCGCCCAGTACGGCCACACCGGGCTGGAATGGGCCGACGCCGGGCCGGCCGCCGCCGTCGAGACGGTCACCCACTACCAGCACGACTCCGGAGTCTCCCGCAGTTGGCTGCTGACCCTGGCACCGCGCGGCACCGTGCGCTCCGGTGTGCTGCGTAACCTGCTCGACCCGGCGCTGGGCATCCGCCGCAAACGGGTGGCCCTGGTCTACCGGCCGATCGACCCGGCGACCTCCGCCAAGATCGTCGAGTCGGATCGCCGGTCCGCCCAGTTCATGGCCAACTCCACCCGCGGCCTGGTCCGCGCCCGCGCCATCTCCGAGATCGAGGCCGCCGAGCAGACCGCGGCGGAGGAGGCCTCCGGTGCCGGCCTGGTCGAGTTCTCGATGCTGGTGACCCTGACCGTCGACTCGGCCGCCGACGTCCGCGACGCCGACGTGACGATGCGGAACCTGCTCGGTGCCACCCGAATCGCGATGCGTCCGGCCGACCGGATGCAGGCCGCCGCGTTCTCCTGCGCCCTTCCGGTCGGCATCCTGCCCTGGGAGCAGACGATGGTCCCGCACGAACTGAAGGAGGCGCTGTGACGCCTACCCCAGGCGGCGGCGGTATCCGACTGCTGGATCTCGGCGCGGGCTGGCCGCGTAACGCCGCCGGACCGGCCACGGCAATGTCCGACCTGGTGGTGCCGGCGGCCGAGGCGCAGGACCGGGAACCCGACGAGACGGGCAGGCAGACTCCCCGGGCGCTGCGGCGGGCGCGCCGGCGGCAGGCGCAGGAGGAGGCGGCCGAGCAGCGTTACCTGCGGCGGCTGGCCCGGGCCAACCGGGACGACAGCGTGCCGCACCGCGGCTCGTACACCCTGGGTGGCGGCCGGGTGGCCGCGTTGGATCCGCCCACCCTATGGCGGGCCACCACCGTGCAGGCCTGCGGGCTGTGGCCCTTCGCGTCCGGCTCCGGCGCTCCGATGACCGGGATCCCGCTCGGCCAGCACATCAACACCGGGGCCACGGTCTGCGGTGACCCGCTCAACTGGTTCACCCGGGCCCGGTACATCTCCAACCCGTCGCTGTTCATGCTCGGCATGCCCGGCCTCGGCAAGTCGACGCTGATCAACCGGATGCTGATCGGGCTGAGCGCACAGGGCGTCGTGCCACTGGTGCTCGGTGACCTCAAACCCGACTACGCCGACACCGTCCGTGCCCTCGGCGGGCAGGTCATCTCCATCGCCCGTGGCGTCGGCGGGCTGAACATCCTGGATCCCGGCGCGATGGGCATGGCCGCCGCGAGGATCGGTGGACAGGCGGGGCAGGCCCTGGCCGCCGAGACTCACGGCCGGGTGTTGAACATGGTCGCGGCGCTGCTCACCATCGTCCGGGGCGTACCGATCACCGACCACGAACAGTCGGTGCTCTCCGCCTGCCTGCGGCACCTGCGCGAACACACCCCGCAGGGGCAGACGTTCCGACTGCCCCAACTGCTCAACGTGCTGGAGGAGGGGCCACCCCGGGTACGACAGGTAACCCTCGACCGCGGCCAGGAGTCCCGCTACCGCGACGCCGTGGACCCGCTGCACCGATCACTGCTCGGCATCCTGGACGGTCCGCTCGGCGACACCTTCGCCTCGGAGACCTCGACCAGGATCGACCCGGACGCCACCGCCGTCTGCATCGACATCTCTCGCATCGGCGAGGCAGACGGCCAACTGACCGCCGCCGCGATGCTCGCAGCCTGGTCCGACGGGCTCGGTACGGTGGCCGCCTCGCACGCCCTGGCCGACGCCGGATTGGCGCCCCGCCGCTGGTTCTTCACCGTCCTCGACGAACTGTGGCGTCCACTACGCGCGGCCTCCGGCATCGTCGACCGGATCGACGCCCTCACCCGGCTGAACCGCTCCCTCGGCCTCGCGGACGCGAAGATCACCCACACCCTGAAGGACGCCGAGGCGCTCGGCAACGAGGCCGACAAGGCCAAGGCCCGGGGCTTCGTCGAACGCGCCGGCATGGTGGCCTGCGCCGGCCTGCCGCGGGCCGAGATGGAAGAGTTGGGGCGGGTGGTCGGACTGTCCCGGCGTGAGATCGAGCTGGTGTCGTCCTGGTCCTCGCCTCCCGGCTGGGCGCAGGACGGCGGGAACGAGGAGCCGCCCGGCCGAGGCCGTTTCCTGATCAAGGTTGGCGGTCGCCCCGGCATCCCGATTCGGGTCGCGATCACCGACACCGAACGCCATCTGCACGACACGAACACCCGGTGGATCGCCAACGGTGAGGCGGAACGGATGATGGCCGAACGCGCCGCCGTGGTACGCGCCGTGACCGGAGGCGACCTGCCCGGCCCCGGTGTTCCGGTGCCCGACCAGGGCGTCCAGCAGCACCACGGCCCGGGGCACCGATGAGCCGCCCAGGTGGGGCCGGAAACGAGTACCTGCCATGGCTGATTCCCGGCTTCGCGCTGCTCAACCTCGTGGTCTTCGCCCTGCTGTGGCTCGGCGGCACGCTGGGTGCCGCGCTCACCGGGCACGGCTGGCAGCCCCCGGCGTTCACCCTGCGCGTCTACCTCAGCCTGGTCGGCGGAGCCACCGAGGAGGTCTGGCCGGGCGTCCCGTCGCACCTGGCCTACGGTGGGGCGGTCGCACTGGTCCCGCTCGGTGCCGTCCCGGTGGTCGTGCTGGTTCGCGGGGTCGTTCGCCGCTTTCGGGAGCCACGCAGCCTCGCCCGGCCCGGCGAGCTGAAGGCGATGATGGGCAAGGGCGTCGAGGCCCGCGCCCGCGAGCTGCGTCCCGCGCTCAAGGACGCCGCCCGGCTGAACCCCGACGACACCGGCAACCTGCTCGGCGATCTCATGCCCGCCGGGCCGGAGCTGCGCTCCTCCTACGAGGACGTCGAACTCGACCTGATGGCCCCGCGGGCGGGCAAGTCCACCGGCATCGCCATCCCACGCGTGCTGCGAGCACCCGGGGCGGTCCTACTGACGTCGAACAAGTCCGACGTGTTCACCGTCACCCGGCAGGAGCGTACGAAGGTCGGCCGGGTGTGGGTTTTCGACCCGCAGGGCATCGCCTACACCGAACGCGGGATGTGGTGGGACATGCTCAGCGGCTGCGACACCATCGAAGGCGCGCGTCGGTTGGCCGGCCACTTCGTCAGCTCGGTCAACGACGACTCGTCCAAGAAGGACTTCTGGATCGCCGCGGCCCAGAACACGCTGACCGCGCTCTTCCTCGCTGCCTCCCGCAGCGGCGCGTCCGTCAACGAGCTGCTGGCCTGGCTCGCGGACCCGGCCGACCGTACTCCGGTCGACCTGCTCCGCGACGTCGGCATGACGGCAATGGCCGACCAGTTGCAGGGCACCGTACGCGGCGCCGTCGAGACCCGCGACGGCATCTACGAGACCGCCCGGCAGTGCGTCGCCTGCCTGCTCGACCCGGAGATCCTCGCCTGGGTCAGCCCCGACCCGCACATCCCGCGGTTCATCCCGGAGCAGCACGTCCTCGGCCAGGACACGCTCTACCTGCTCTCCAAGGACGGCGGCGGCTCCGCCGCCGGGGTGATCGCCGGGCTGGCCGACGCCATCATCCGCGCCGGTGTGGTCGCCGCCGAGCGGATGGGTGGACGGCTGGATCCGCCGATGACCGCCATCCTGGACGAGGCGGCCAACGTGTGCCGCATCTCCGACCTGCCCGACCTCTACAGCCACCTCGGCTCGCGGGGCATCAGCGTGGTGACCCTGTTGCAGAGCTACCGGCAGGGTGTCCGGGTCTGGGGTGAGGCGGGAATGGACGCGCTGTGGAGTGCCGCCACCATCAAGCTGCTCGGCGCCGGGCTGGATGACGCGGACTTTGTCGACAAGGTCGCCCGCCTGGTCGGGCAGCACGACGTGCGAACCCCCACCTACTCCCGGTCCAGGGACGGCTCGTCCCGGTCGGTGTCGTACCGGCAGGAGCAGGTACTGCCGGCGGACAAGATCCGCGCCCTGCCCAAGGGCACCGCCCTGCTGCTGGCCACCGGTGTGCGGCCCGCCCTGATCCGGCTTCGTCCCTGGTACAAGGAGCCCAATGCCGCACCGATCGCCGCAGCGGCCAAGGCCGAGGTGCAGGCCATCACCGAACGTGCCGCGGCGAGCTGGAACCGCCGCGAGTCCCGCCGGGTCGGCTGACCGCCATGGCGTTGCGCAAGGCCCAGGCGGCCCAGCGGGCCGGTCGCTCGGTCTTCAAACTCGACGCGGCCCAGCTGCTCTGGTTGGTCATCTCGGTGGTCGGGATGTTCCCGCTGGTGGTCCTGGCAACGCTGGCCCTGATAATCCTGCTCGTCATCTTCGCCATGGCCGGCGGGTCGCAGATGACCTCGCAGTCGTCCGACCCGTCCGACACCGGCGGCCAGGCATCCGACACCAATGCCCTGATCGAATTGTCCGGCGGAGACGGCCGCGGCACCTTCGACCCGACGAACGTGCCGGATCAGGATCTGGTCGCGCCGATCAGGGCCGCCGCCAAGAAGTGCGACCTGCTCACCCCGGTGATCATCGCGGCGCAGATCGAGTACGCGTCCGGCTTCGACGCGGACAAG
>NZ_JBFBAO010000209.1:0-12380 GCF_040682255.1 Micromonospora sp. NPDC051296
GCGGCCCTTCGGCGCGATGCTGGACCAGGCCGCCCGCACCAGCACGCTGCCGATCGTCACCGAGGGCACCCACGAGGAGGTCCGGGCCGACCTGGCGTACTGGCGGGTCGAGGCGGTGGTGCTCGCCGACGCGGTGCACGGTGCCAAGTGGGCGGTCGACGAGGAGGCGCTCCGGCGCACGTTGACCATGCTGCTCGGCGAGCCGGAACGGGTCGAGGACGTCTGGCTCTGGCGAATCCGGCGGGAGTGAGCGGCGCGCGAGCCCGCCGCGTCCGTGAGCGGGCTCACCGCTGGTGACCGGCCGGTACGGGTCTACGCTGGGACGCGTGACCGCGACGACCTCCGGCCTGACGGCCGTCCACGCCGGCGTCCTCGACTACACCGCCGCCTGGGACGAGCAGCGCCGCCTGCACGAGGCGGTGGTCTCCGGCGAGCACGGCGACACCGTGCTGCTGCTGGAGCACCCGAGCGTCTACACCGCCGGCAAGCGCACCGAGCCGTGGGACCGCCCGATCGACGGCACCCCGGTGGTCGACGTGGACCGCGGCGGCAAGATCACCTGGCACGGCCCCGGCCAGCTGGTGGGCTACCCGATCCTGCGGCTGCCCGACCCGGTCGACGTCGTCGCATACGTCCGGCGGGTCGAGCAGATGCTGATCGACGTCTGCGCCGAGTTCGGCCTGACCGCGGGCCGGATCGAGGGGCGCAGCGGAGTCTGGGTGCCGGCCGACGACCGGGGGCCGGCCCGCAAGGTCGCCGCCATCGGCATCCGGGTCGCCCGCGGGGTCACCCTGCACGGCTTCGCCATCAACTGCGACTGCGACCTGGCGTACTTCGACCGCATCGTGCCCTGCGGCATCCGCGACGCCGGGGTCACCTCGCTCAGCGCCGAGCTGGGCCGCCCCATCACCGTGACCGACGTACTCCCGGTCGTCGAGCGCCACCTGGCAACCATCGTCGAGGTCTGACCCGCGCCCTCCCCGGTTGCGCCCCGCCCTCCCCGCCCCACCCCCGGCCTCCCTGTTGATCAAGGGGTTGCGTCTGGATCCGCGCTGAATCTGACGCAAACCCCCTGATCGACTTCGGGTCCAACCTGGGGAGGGCGCGGGGGTCAGGGGGTCAGGGGGTGAGGCGGTGGAGGTCGCGGGGGAAGGGGGTCACCTCGCGGATGTTGGGGGCGCCGGTCAGTCGGGCGACGAGGCGTTCGAGGCCGATGGCGAAGCCGCCGTGCGGCGGCATGCCGTGCCGGAAGGCGTCGACGTACCCGGCGTACGGCTCGACCGACTCGCCGCGCGCGGCGAGCGCGGAGAGGTAGTCGGCGTGCCGGTGCAGCCGCTGCCCGCCGGTGACCAGCTCCAGCCCGCGGAACAGCAGGTCGAACCCGTTCGAGAAGGCCGGCCGGGCCGGGTCCGGGTGGGTGTAGAACGGCCGCTTCGCCATCGGGTACCCGGTGACGAAGACGAACTCCGACCCGTGCTCGCGCCGGGTCCACTCCCCCAGCGCGCGTTCGTGCGCGGGGGCGAGGTCCGGCTCGTCCGCTGGCGCGCCGGCGATCTTCAGAGCCTCGGTGAAGTGCACCGCCGGGATCTGCCCCGGTACGGCCGGCAGCTCCACGCCGAGGGTGGCCAGCGCGGCACCGGCCCGGTCGCCGACCATGTCGAGCATCCCGGCCAGGGTGTCCCGCAGCACCGCCATCACCTCCCGGTGGTCGGCGACGAAGCCCAGTTCGGCGTCGAGGGAGGTGTACTGCGCCAGGTGCCGTACGGTGTCGTGCGGCTCGGCCCGGAACACCGGCCCGACCTCGTAGACCCGCTCGAAGACACCGACCATCAGCTGCTTGTAGAACTGCGGTGACTGGGCCAGGTACACCGGCCGGCCGAACCAGTCCAGCGCGAAGACGTTCGCCCCGCTCTCGGTGGACGAGGCGACCACCTTCGGTGTGTGGATCTCCACGAACCGCCGGGCGTCCAGCGTGGCCCGGAAACCGGCCACCGCCGCCGCCGAGACCCGCAACGCCGCCGACCGGCTCGGGTGCCGCAGCGCGACGGGTGCGTTGTCCAGCTGGGTGGGGAGGCTGGCGGTGAGCGTGGGCCGGTAGAGGTCGAACGGCGGCGGTACGGCGGGCGGGCCGAGCGGACGTACCGTCGGGTCCGTCAGCTCGACCCCGGCGGGCGCCGTGGCGTTGCCGACCACGGTGCCGGTCACCTCGACCACGGTTTCCTCGGGCAGCGCCTCGACGGTGGCGCGTACCGCCGGGTCGGTGACCACGACCTGGGCGAGGCCGGCGGCGTCCCGGACGATCAGGAAGGCCACCGACTTGAGCAGCCGGCGGCGGTGTACCCAGCCGGCGATCCGGACGGTACCTCGGGTGTGTTGGGCGAGTTGGTCGGACAGGATGCGTTGCACAGCGGGCTGCTCCTCGGTCGATCGCGACGCCTTCGCCACCCTCGGGCGGCGACGCATCGCCTCAGCCCCGGGAGGTGTGGGCGAGCGGGAACCTCGCGGTGCCACCACACCTTCGCCCCCGCCTGGGCGGGAGCCTCGTTCGTCGCCTTTTCACCGGGGCCAGCCGGGCGGGCTCTACTGGGCGCGGGGTGTTAAGAAGGGGCCCTTCCTCTACCGCAGGCGTTAAGAGGGGGCCCTTCCTTACACCGCGGGCGGTTCTTCCCGCAGCTCGGGAGGGTCTTCGCGGCCTCGACGCCAGACCGCCTCGCAGCAACCGGCGGCTCTCTTCAACTGGCGGGATCGGGGCGCTACTCGGCTCCGTCGTCGCTTCGTGCCGCGCACGCTAACACCCCGCCGGACGGTCCTGTTACGTGTTTTTCCCGCCCTCGGTGTCCGGCGTCACAGGATTTCCGGGGTGACGGCCGTCGCCCGCCGTTCATCGACGGCCACCATCCGGCGTAGGCTCGTTTTGTGACGATCGAGCACTCCGCGCCGACGACCGGCCAGGCCGCGCGTACCGCGACGCCCGCTCCCGAGGGGCGGCGCCTGCTGCGGATCGAGGCCCGCAACGCCGAGACGCCGATCGAGCGCAAGCCACCGTGGATCAAGGTCAAGGCCAAGATGGGCCCGGAGTACACCCAACTGCGCGGGCTGGTCGCCCGCGAGGGGCTGCACACCGTGTGCCAGGAGGCCGGCTGCCCCAACATCTACGAGTGCTGGGAGGACCGCGAGGCCACCTTCCTCATCGGCGGTGACCAGTGCACCCGCCGCTGCGACTTCTGCCAGATCGACACCGGCAAGCCGGCCGAGTTCGACGCCGACGAGCCGCGCCGGGTCGCCGAGTCGGTGGTCTCGATGGGTCTGCGGTACGCCACCATCACCGGCGTCGCCCGCGACGACCTGCCCGACGGCGGCGCCTGGCTCTACGCCGAGACCGTCCGGCAGATCCACGCCCTGCAGCCCGGCTGCGGCGTCGAGCTGCTGATCCCCGACTTCAACGCGGTCCCGGAGCAGCTCGCCGAGGTCTTCGGCGCCCGGCCGGAGGTGTTGGCGCACAACGTCGAGACGGTGCCGCGGATCTTCAAGCGGATCCGGCCGGCGTTCCGCTACGAACGTTCGCTGGACGTCATCCGACAGGCCCACGCGGCCGGCCTGGTTACCAAGAGCAACCTGATCCTGGGCCTCGGCGAGGAGCGGGACGAGATCTCCCAGGCCCTGCGCGACCTGCACTCGGCCGGCTGCGAGCTGATCACCATCACGCAGTACCTGCGTCCCACGCCCCGGCACCACCCGGTCGAGCGCTGGGTCAAGCCGGAGGAGTTCGTCGAGCTGAGCGCCGAGGCCGAGGAGATCGGCTTCGCCGGGGTGATGAGCGGGCCGCTGGTGCGCTCGTCGTACCGCGCCGGCCGCCTCTACCAGCAGGCCCTCCAGGCCCGCGAGGGCGTCACCGTCGCCGCCGGCTGAGCTACTTTCCGGCCGCCGCGCCGTGCTGCGCCACCGCCCGAATGCCGGCCAGGTGCCATGATCGGCTCATGACCGCCGAGGTACGCCGCGCACCGCGCACCGCGCTACGCGCGCTACCGGCGGCCCTGCGCACCCTGCCCGGACCGCTGCGGGCGCGGCCCGGCTCCCGGCTGCCCGGGGTGCTCACCGTGCTCGCGTTCCTCGCCGGGGTCGGTTACCGCCTCGGCCTGCTGCTGCACGACGCGCCACCCACCAACAGCGACGAGGCCACCATGGGCCTGGCCGCCCTGCACATCTCACGGGGCCAGGAGTCCCCGATCTGGTTCTACGGCCAGTCGTACATGGGCACCCTGGAGGCATGGCTGGCCGCGCCGGTGTTCGCCCTGGCCGGACCGTCGACGCTCGGCCTGCGACTGCCCACCCTGGCGATGTACGCGCTGTTCGTGCTGCTGGTCTGGCGGCTGACGCTACGGCTGACCGGGGACCGCTGGTTCGCCCTGCTGGTCGTCGGGCTGCTCGCCCTCGGCTCGGACCGGATCGTCAAGAACCAGCTCATCGCCGGTGGCGGTTACCCGGAGATGAACGTGGCCGGGGCGGCGCTGGCCCTGCTGGCGTACGACCTCGCGGCCGGGCGGCCCGGTCGACGGCTGCCCCGCTGGGCGGCCTGGGGTTTCCTCGCCGGGCTGATGGTCTGGGTCGATCCACTGGTGCTGCCGTACGTAGGGGCCACCGGGCTGGTGCTGGTGGCGTTCCGCCAGAGTGAACTGCGCGGTTGGGCCGGGGCGGTGCTCGGCTTCGGTGCCCTGGTCGGCGCGGCGCCGCTGCTGGTGGACAGCCTGGCGGCCGGCCGCAACCCGCTCGCCGCGGTGCTCACCGCCAGCGGCGCCGACCAGCCCGCCGGCTGGGCCGACCGGCTGTACGGCGGCCTGGTGCTCGGTCCCGCGCTCGGCACGGGCTTCTGCGACCCGGGCCGCTGCGCCGGCTGGCAGCTCTGGTGGGCGGCGGCACTCCCGGTCCTGCTGCTCGCCGCCGCCCTCACCGCTTGGCGCACCCTCCGCCACCCACCCACCGCTTCCCTTGCCCCACCCACCGCTTCCCTTGCCCCACCCACCGCTTCCCTTGCCCCACCCACCGCTTCCCTTGCCACGCCCGCCCCACCCCACCCCGCCACCCCGGCAGGGGCCGCCCTTTCACCGCACCTCGCGGCCCCGCCCGCCCCCGCCGAACCGCACCTCGGCTCGCCGACGGGGCGCGGAACTGTAGATCTTGGACACTTGGCGTCCGGCGCTGACGGAAACAGTCCAAGATCTGCTGACGCGGCGGGGCAGGCGGTGCGGGTCGGGGCGACGGTGTCGCTCGCCCTCGTCGTGGCGGCGGTGGCGACCGTGGCCGCGTACACGGTCAGCAGCGCGGCCGGGCGCACGCCGGTGGAGAGTGCCCGCTACCTCTCCTGCCTGCTGATCTCCGTACCGGTGCTGCTATGGCCGGTGTGGACGGCGGCCCGGCGGCGGGCGAACCGACCCGGGCGCACCACCGCGCTGTCGCGGGTCGCGGCGGTCGGGGTGCTCGTGGCGACCCTCGGCACCGCCGCCGTCGCCACGGCCGGCGCGATCGGCGCCGCCCCGGCCGCCAACACCGCCGAGGAGCGCCACGACGCGCTGGTCGCCGCGCTGCGCGAGCGGGGCGTACGGCACGTCTACAGCACCTACTGGACCTGCAACCGGCTCACCTTCGCCAGTGTCGAGGACGTGGTCTGTGCCGTCGTCGACGACGACCTGAACCCGGGCCACGACCGCTACCAGCCGTACCGCCGCGCGGTGGCGGCGTCGGCCGGGGCGGCCTGGGTCGCGCCCGACGGCTCCCCGCTTGCGGCCCGCCTGGACGAGCGGCTGCGCGCCGCGCCCGGCACCCTCACCCTGCTCGCCCTCGACGGCTGGCGGGTGTACCTCCCCCGCACCTGAGCCACCCACCCCACCGCGCCCCCGGGGGGACAGGGGAAGTGATCAGGAGGGGTCGGTCAGGAGGTTGAGGCGGTGCGCCACGGCGGCGGCCTCGACCCGGTTGGTCACGTCCAGCTTCGCGATGATCCGGGAGACGTGCACGCTGGCCGTCTTCGGCGAGATGAACAACTGCTCGGCGATCCGGCTGTTGCTGTGCCCCTCGGCCACCAGGCGGAGCACCTCGCGCTCCCGCTCGGTCAGCAGGTCCGCGCCCGGCCGGCCGCGGCCCGCACCGCGCAGGCCGACCCGGCGGGCCAGGGTGGCGGCCTGCTCGGCAAGCAGGCTCGCGCCGAGCCCGTCGGCGAGCGCGACCGCCTCGCTCACCGCCGCTGCCACCTCGTCCCGTTCCCCCGCACCGGCCGCCGCCTCGGCGAACGCCAACAGCACCCGCGCCAGCGCCCCGGGCTGGCCGGCGGTCCGCCAGGCCGCGACCGCGTCCCGCCAGGCGGCGAGCTGATCGGCTGCCACGGTGGCGGCCACCTCGGCGGCGTACGCCCGCTCGGCCGGGAACCGGACCGCAACGGTGGCGGCCAGCTCGGCGACCCGGGAGGCGAGCGCCTCGTCGGCGGTGTGCCGGGCCACCCGGGCCTGGGCGGCGAGCACCGGCCAGCCGTAGCGGGGATACCTGGCGACCGCCGGATCGGTCAGGCTCGCCTCCGCGGCCCGCCGTGCCTCGACCCGGTCGTCGGCGGCGAACGCCGACGCCAGCCGCAGCTCCGACAGCGGGAGCCGGTTGTGCGGATGCAGGTACGGCTTGGTGAGGAAGCCCAGCGCCCGGCCGACCGTCTCGTCGGCGGCGGGGTGCCCCTGGGCCAGCCGCAACCCGGCCCGCAGTTGCAGCCAGTGCAGCCCGGACACCCCGGGCGGGTCGAGTCGGGCCGCCTCGGCGCAGACCTGGTCGGCCTCCGCCCACCGGCCCAGCGCCAGCAGCGCCTCGGCGCGGTTGGAAAGCAGGTACGCGCCGGTGGAGCGGCTGATCCCGACCCGGCGCGCCTCGGTCACTCCATCAGCGGCGGCCCGCGCCGACTCTTCGTAACGGCCCAGTTCGAAGAGCACGTCGGAGATGTGCACCAGCGCGCTGACCAGCGTCTGCGTCTCCCCGGCAGCCCGCGCCAACGCCTCGCACCGGCGCAGCTCGGCCAGCCCGAGATCCGATGCACCGTCGCGGCGACGCAGCACCGCGAGCTGCACCGGCAGCAGCGCGCCGTTCACCCCGGCGGCCTGCGCCGCCGCCATCACCTCGGCGGCCACCCGGGCCCCGTCGGCGTGGTCGATGCGGGCCAGGTGGTTGGCGAGGTCGGCGAGCAACTGCAACCGTTCCGGTCCGTCCGGCACCCCGGAGGTCAGCCGGTACGCCTCGCGCAGCTCGGCCGCGCCGTCGCTCTTGCCCAGCATCGCCAGCATCCGGCCGCGCCGATCGAGCAGCCGCGCCGCCCGCAGCGGCTCCGCCTCGGTGTCCACCTCGGCCAGGGCGGCCCGGGTCAGGGTCAGCGCACGGTGGTAGTCACCGGCGGTGGTGGCCGCGGCGAGGGTTTCCTCCAGCACCGCCAAGTGGTCCATGCCGAGCCGCTCGGCCGCGTCGGGCACCAGCTCCCACAGCTCCAGCACTCGTTCCAACAGCCGGCTCTGCTCCGCGTACGCGTACCGGTCGGCGGCGGCGCAGGCGGCCACCCGGGCGGTCACCAGGGCGCGGGGGTGGTCGTGGGCGGCGTACCAGTGGTGGGCGATCTCGGCCGGCGCGCGGCCGGCGGCGACGAGGTGGGGTTGGGCCTCGACGGCGGCGGCGAACCGGGCGTGCAGCCGGGCGTGTTCGCCGGGCAGCAACTCGTCGTGGACGGCCTCGCGGACCAGCGCGTGCCGGAACTCGTAGTCGCCGTCGGGGTCGGCCACCAGCAGCTGGGCGGCGACGGCGGCCCGCAACGCCTCGTCCAGCTCCGGCTCGGGCAGCCCGGCGACCTCGGCCAACAGCTGGTGGGCCAGGCGGGTACCGCCGGCCGCGGCGATCCGCAGCACCCGCTGGGCCGGCTCGGGCAGCCGGTCCACCCGGGCCAGCAGCAGGTCGCGCAGCGTGTCCGGCAGGGCGGCACAGCCAATCGGGCTGCCGGCCGCGGCCAGCTCCTCGATGAAGAGCGGATTGCCCTGGGTACGGTCGTGGATGTCGTCGACCGCACGGGCGACCGGCTCGGTACCGAGCAGCCCGGCGAGGACTCCTCCGGTGCCTTCCCGGTCCAGTCGGCTCAGCTCGATCCGGTCGACTCCCCGGGCCCGGTCCAGCTCGGCGAGGAAGGGCCGCAGCGGGTGGCCCCGGTGCAGCTCGTCGGTGCGGTAGGTGCAGACCAGCAGCAGCCGCCCGGTGCGGGCGGCCCGCACCAGGAAGCCGATCAGGTCGCGGGTCGACCGGTCGGCCCAGTGCAGATCCTCGATCACCAGCACCAGCGGCTGGTCGGCGGCGAGCCGGCCGAACAGCTCGGCGACCAGGTCGAACAGGTAGCCACGGGGGGCGTCCGAGGGTGTCCCGACGGCGGGCGCGGCGGCACCGGCCGGCACCCGGGCCAGCTCCGGCAGCAGTCGGGCGAACTCGGCCTCGTACCCGTCGAAGACGGCGGCGCCGTCGCGGCGCAGCACCGTACGCAGCGCTGCGGCGAACGGGGCGAAGGGCAGGCCGACCTCGCCGAGTTCGAGGCACTGGCCGACCAGCAGGCGGGTGCCGTCGCCAGCCGAGCGGCCGAACTCCTCCAGCAGCCGGGTCTTGCCGACCCCGGCCTCGCCGCCGACTAGCACGGTCACGGGTTCGCCGGCCCGGGCACGGGCCAGCGCGTCACGCAGCTGCGCCATTTCGCGCTGACGGCCGACAAGGACGGTGCTGGTGGCACGGACGGTCACGGGACCGAGCATGCCACGCCCGGTCTCGCCGCCGTCCCCGCCGACCGGGCGGTCGGCGGGGACGGGCGGTGGCGCGTCGGCCCCGCCTGGCAGATGGCCGGTGGAGCCAGCCGGCAGATGGCCGGCGGAGCCGGCCGGAGCCGCGTCGCGACCGTTGTCCGGCCGGTTCGCCCCCGTGCGCGAACCGATTCCGGACCCCCCGGGTCGGGTGTTAACAGGGGTCCCTTCCTCTACCGGAGGCGTTAAGAAGGGGCCCTTCCTTACATCGGTGCTCACCGGCGGGCGTCGCCGGTGTGGGCCGGGTCGCGGCGCCGATTCAGCCAGCCGCGTGCCGACCGGCGCGGCAGCGACCGGGCCAGCCGGTCCCGGGCGGCCTCGGCGCGCAGCTCGGCGGCGTGCGTACGGTGAACGGAGAGGAGGAAACCCGCGTCGTTGCCGAACATGTCGTGCTCCTTGCGATCGTCGTCAACTGCCGACTCTGACTCTGCTCGCGAAGGTGCCGCCGGGGCATGAGGGCGCCGCCTGATCTGTGCCCGCTGCTCCTCCTTACGCCCGGCCGGCAGGCGCGCCCCGGCGCCGTAAGGTACTCAGCCGGCCGAGGTCCGGCCGCGGATCAACGCTGCGGCGCGCGACCACTAGACTTGACGTCATGGCAAAGCCCCAGGAGAAGGTCTCGTTCGGCCAGCGGCTGAAGCAGATCGGGTTGGTGTTCCGGTTCACCGCCAAGCAGGACAAGTGGTTCGCGCCACTGGCCACCGGCGCGGTGCTGATCCCGCTCGCGCTGACCGTGGTCGCGGTCGTGCTCTGGGGCTGGCTGTGGCTGCCGCTGGGCATCCTGTTCGCCCTGCTCTTCCTGCTGATCGTGCTCAACCTCCGGTCCAACCGGGCGATGATGAACGCCGCCGAGGGCCAGCCTGGTGCCGCCGCGCAGATCATCGAGAGCATGCGCGGCGACTGGCGGGTCTCCCCCGCGGTCAGCTCGACCACCCAGATGGACATGGTGCACCTGGTCATCGGCCGGCCGGGCGTGATCCTGCTGGCGGAGGGCAACCCGCAGCGGGTACGCGGCCTGCTCGGCCAGGAGAAGCGCCGGCTCGCCAAGGTGATCGGCAACGCCCCGCTCTACGACTACGTCATCGGTCAGGAGGAGGGCGAGCTGCCGATCCGCAAGTTGCGGATGACGCTGATGCGGCTGCCGCGCAACCTCAACGGCAAGGACGTCAACTCGCTGGACAAGCGCCTCAAGGCGCTCACCGCCCGGCCGCAGATGCCCAAGGGCGCCATCCCCAAGAACCTCCGCCCGCCGCGCGGCGCCTTCCGCCAGACCCGCGGCCGCTGACCCGGCCCCAGCCGGAGGTACTTACCCGGCGGGGCGGGTGGCGGGGGTGACGACCGAGCCGGTGAGGCGGTCGTGCAGGCCGCGCCGGTGCTGGTCCATCAGCAGGGCGGGGACGACCAGGGCCAGCAGCAGGCCGCGCAGCAGGGCGCGGACCAGGCCGATCCGCCCGCCGTCGGTCCAGTCGACGCAGCGGATCTTGGTCAGGTACATGCCGGGGGTCTGCGCGAACAGGCCGAGGAAGAGGCCGTACTCCACGATCAGCACGACCACCGGCGCCCAGCCGTCCCGGGTGGGGCTGGCGAACAGGCCCGCCGCGAGCAGGCAGAGCACCCAGTCGATGACCAGCGCTCCGAACCGGCGACCCAGCTCAGCCGGGGTGAAGTCGGGGTCCGAGGCGGGCGGCGGCGGGCGGAGCGGCTGGCTGGTCACAGCGGCCAAGCCTAGCCAGCCGTGGCGGACCGACCGAGGGCGGAGGCCCGACGCGCGGCGCCGAAACGAACCAATGGCACCAACTGTCACTACACTGACAAAGCCGGACCAGTTCCTCGGCCCCGGCGTCCGCACCGGCCGCCGAAGTGACATACCGCGAGGGACGTAACACGGCAGAAACACTGGAGACATGGCCGGGCAACCGCACGGTCATAGCGTCGCCAGGAGCCTAGCTACCCGTGGATGTGCCCAGGAGGACGAGTGTTCGCCAATCCCGAGGAACTCCTGCGATACCTCAAGAACGAGGACGTGAAGTTCGTCGACGTACGTTTTTGTGACCTGCCCGGCGTGATGCAGCACTTCAACCTGCCGGTCGAGTCCTTCGACGACAGCGTCTTCACCGACGGCCTCGCGTTCGACGGCTCGTCGATCCGTGGCTTCCAGGCGATCCACGAGTCGGACATGCTCCTGCTCCCGGACGTCGCGACCGCCTTCATCGACCCCTTCCGCGCGCAGAAGACCCTCGCGCTGAACTTCTTCATCCACGACCCGTTCACCCGTGAGGCGTACTCCCGGGACCCGCGGAACGTGGCCAAGAAGGCCGAGGCGTACCTCGCGGCGAGCGGCATCGCGGACACCGCGTACTTCGGCCCCGAGGCGGAGTTCTACATCTTCGACTCGATCCGCCACGAGACCTCCGCCAACCAGGCCTTCTACTACATCGACTCGATCGAGGGCGCCTGGAACACCGGCCGCGAGGAGGAGGGCGGCAACCGCGGCTACAAGACCGCGTACAAGGGCGGCTACTTCCCGGTGCCGCCGGTCGACCACTACGCCGACCTGCGCGACAGCATCGTGCGCCGGCTGGTCGACACCGGCTTCACCGTGGAGCGCTCGCACCACGAGGTGGGCACCGCCGGCCAGGCCGAGATCAACTACCGGTTCTCCACCCTGCTGCACGCCGGTGACCAGCTCCAGCTCTTCAAGTACATCGTGAAGAACGAGGCCTGGGCCAACGGCAAGACCGCGACGTTCATGCCGAAGCCGCTCTTCGGCGACAACGGCTCCGGCATGCACACCCACCAGAGCCTCTGGCTCAACGGTGAGCCGCTGTTCTACGACGAGACCGGCTACGCCGGCCTGTCCGACACCGCCCGGTGGTACATCGGCGGCCTGCTGCACCACGCCCCGTCGCTGCTGGCCTTCACCAACCCGACGGTCAACTCGTACCGTCGCCTGGTGCCGGGCTTCGAGGCGCCGGTCAACCTGGTCTACTCGCAGCGCAACCGCTCCGCCTGCACCCGTATCCCGGTCACCGGCAGCAACCCGAAGGCCAAGCGGGTCGAGTTCCGGGTGCCGGACCCGTCGGCCAACGTCTACCTCGCCTTCTCGGCGATGCTGATGGCCGGCCTGGACGGCATCAAGAACAAGATCGAGCCGCCGGCGCCGATCGACAAGGACCTCTACGACCTCCCGCCGGAGGAGTGGGGCGACGTCAAGCAGGTGCCGGGCTCGCTGCCCGAGGTGCTGAACGCGCTGGAGGCCGACCACGACTACCTGCTGGACGGCGGCGTCTTCACCCCGGACCTGATCTCCACCTGGGTGGACTGGAAGCGGGCCAACGAGGTCGACCCGGTGCGCCTGCGCCCGACCCCGCACGAGTTCGCCATGTACTACGACTGCTGATCAACGGCTGATTCGACTGCTGATCAACGGCTAACGCAGGGTCGGGTTCGAGGTCATCGGCCCGGTGGTCAAGCCGGAGAAGACGGCGTTGCTGAGCATCTGCACCCGGGAGCGGTTCGTGGCCGCCACCGTAG
>NZ_JBFBAO010000210.1:0-12326 GCF_040682255.1 Micromonospora sp. NPDC051296
CATGGCGGAGGGGAAACGCCCGGTTACACTCCGAACCCGGAAGCTAAGCCCTCCAGCGCCGATGGTACTGCACCCGGGAGGGTGTGGGAGAGTAGACGGCCCGGTCGCCCGCCAGTCAGACGATGGCCATGTCCACGAAGCGCGACAGGTGCAGTTGGGCGGCCACGGTCACCGTGTCGGTCGGGCCATTTCTGTGCTTGGCGACAATGAAATCCGCCTCCCCGGCCCGGGGTGACTCCTTGTCGTAGTAGTCGTCGCGGTGCAGGAGGATGACGACATCCGCATCCTGCTCGATCGAGTTGTGAGCCGCGATGCCGTTGGCAACGAAGTTGTGCGTTCCGAGCACCGTGGCGTCGAAGACATCCTGCTCGCCGACCGACTCGATGGACACAATCTCGTCCCAGAAAATGTCATTCGTGGCATGCAGGTCCAGGTCAGCGGCGTCCAGAATCTTGGCGATCTTTGCAAGCCGGGACCGACTCGGTGCGTGCTTCCATAGCGCGCTACCGCAGAACTGGGTGCCGATCGCCTTGGCGAACTCACGGTGGCTCATGCCGCTGTCCACGAGGATCTCGCGAACCCGGTCCCAGACCTCACGCGGAACTGTGTCGACGTTGGTGTTGCTACTCGTCGACTCCAGGGCTGCAAGCAGCCTGTCGCAGTTCGTCGACCTCTCCCCGTGCACGCCGATCTCACGCAGGAACCGCAGTTGGTCATCCCGTCCGGAGATGTCGAGCGTGTACTGCGGGCGGTGTCGGGCCACCGGCACGGTCCTCAGACGAGCTGTGATGCCGAACCTGAGCAATAGGCGGGAGATATCTTCCAACATTCGTCGGCTGGTAGACGAGTAGTAGACGCGCCCGCCGTGGCCGGACTTGTTCACGTGCACCGACCCGTCGGTCGCCCAGAGGTGCCGGAGAAAGAGCATGACCTGGTCCTTGGACAGGCCAAACACCCGCTCTGGCACGAACTTCTCGTGCGACCTGAGCCCGAAGAGCCCGAAGCCGTCCAGCCACTCGGCGATCGGATTCCGCCGCCCTCGGGCCAGTCGGTAGGGAGCGGGGAGCCGGAGAGTGGTAACCCGAGCTGCCGCGTAATCGTCCCGAACAGCAGTGACACCAAAGTGCTTGGCTGCTTCCGAAACCGCCTGCAGATTTGCTTCATCGGTGGTGGCATACCGGATGGGCTGACGCCGGACGAATGATCCGTCGCCGAGCAGGTGCGCCAGTAGCACCACCTCCGCCTCGGGCAAAGGTCGGACCGCCAGGGGTGGGGGTATGTGCCGGGGTGCCGCGAGACGTGCCCCGGGGGTCAACTCGCCGAGCGGAACCCAGCCCGCGAAGGTGAGGAACGGATGATTCGCCGTCGCATCAACCTGCTTTCCCGACGCCAGCGTCATCCGGAACACCTCTCGATGACCGCTCGGAAAGACGTGCGTCATCGTTCGCGGGGTGTACCGCAAGCTCTCGTCCAAGGCCCAGACGGGTACATCCCTCGCATCGTCGGCGAGTAGCTGACCAAGCGTGACTTCCGAGTTGTCGTCAGCACGGATGAGCCGAGTCTCCGCCGTCAAGCAGCCACTTTCACGTAGATCGGACAGCTGTGGTCGCTTGTCGGTGCGCTGCTCTGGGCCACGGTTCAGCTGGCTGACCGCGATGACCGGGCACTCGACCTCCTTGGCCAGCAGCTTCAGCCCCCGGGACAGGTCCGCGACCTCCTGCTGCCGGCTCTCGGTGCGCTTCGGTGACGTCATCAGCTGGAGGTAGTCGACCACGATCAGCTTGAGGTCGTGTCGCTGCTTGAGCCGGCGCGCCTTGGCCCGGATCTCCATCAGGTTCATGCTCGGCGTGTCGTCCACGAACAGCGGAGCCTCGCTGATCTCGCCCATGCAGCGGGCCAGCTTCGTCCAGTCGTCGTCGGAGAGCTGCCCGCTGCGCAGCACGTGCAGCGGCACTCGCGCCTCGGCCGAGAGCAGGCGCATGACGATCTCGACCTTGCTCATTTCCAGCGAGAAGATCGCCGAAGCCTGATTTGCACGAATGGCCGCATTCCTGGCGAAATCCATGCTTGCGGTCGATTTTCCGAGGCCAGGGCGGCCGGCCACGATGATCAATTGCCCGGCGTGCAGGCCGTTGAGCAGCCGATCCAGGTCGGTGAAACCGGTGGGCACACCGGTCATCACACCGCCCTGGGCACCGACGGCCTCGATCTCGTCCAGGGTCGGCTGGAGCATGTCGGCGAGGATGGCGAAGTCCTCGCTGACCCGCCGCTCGGTCACGTCGTAGACGGCCTGTTGGGCCAGGTCGACGATGTCGTCGACATCTCGGCTGCCGCCGCCCGCGGTGCCGTAGCCGAGCTGGACGATCCTGGTACCGGCCTCGACCAGCCGCCGCAGCACCGCGCGCTCACTGACGATCCGCGCGTAGTAGGCGGCGTTCGCCGCGGTCGGCACGCTGGCGATCAGCGTGTGCAGGTACGGCGCGCCGCCCACCCGGGCCAGGTCGCCGGAGTCGGCCAGGGCCGCCGCGACGGTGATCGCGTCGGCCGGCTCACCCCGACCGTATATCTCCAGGATGGTGTCGAAGATGGTGGCGTGCACCGGCCGGTAGAAGTCGTTGGTCTTGAGGATCTCGACGACGTCGGCGATGGCGTCCTTGGACAGCAGCATGCCGCCCAGGACGCACTGCTCGGCGGCCACGTCCTGCGGTGGTGTCTTGTCGAACTGGCCGTCGCGCGGCGCCGGGCCGGGTGGCTGCCCGCCGCCGGGGAACGGCTCCGTCCGCATGTCGTCGGTGACCGACACCGGGCCCCCCTCCACTGCGTCGGATCGGTTTCAGGCTTACCGCCTGGGTGCGACAAGTCGACCGTCCACGTCGATCGGGGGCCACCGCGCAGTCGGTCGGGGGGTAACCATACGGAACCCGAGGTCAGCCACTCAACCACAGCGGTGGACGAGCCTCGGGACAACCTGTGGACGCCGGTGTACAAGCATGTGCGCAGGGTGTGCACCGGGTGTGGATAACTGGTGGGGAACTCTCCACAGCACGCCCGTGAGCTGGGCAGAAGCCGTCCACAGCCTGTGGACGACAATTTCTGGGTAGGGCTTTGTCCCGATCGTCCCGTAGGATCGGTGGCCTACGGCTACACCTGGACAGCGGATTGCGCTTTCGGTTGAGAAGGGTCACGCTCCGGCCGTGAGTTACCGGGACTGGGCACGCGGGGAGGACGGCCCGCGAGAGCAACGGCCGGCCGCTTCGTGGGCCGATCCCGTCGACAGATCCCCGGCCGACCGCTACGACTCCGCCGTCGAGCGCTACCGCACCCCCAGCCGCCGCCGCGCCATCGAGCGCGGCCAGGATGAGCCGGCAGAGCCGTACCTGCCACGCTGGGCGCTGGAGTCGGGTGTCAGCAGTGTCGACGGTGGCGGCCGGCATGCCGCCCCGGACGACGATGACGACGCCGACCGCCCCCGTTACGGCGGCAGCTGGCGCTCGACCGAGACCGCCCGCAGCCGGCGGGCCGGCGAGTCCAGCTGGCGCGACGCCCCATCGCCCGCCGCCGCGCCGGAGGCCGACCACACCCGGGAGTGGACCTTCGACCGTCCACAGGAGGAGGGATACGTCGGCAGCCGCCGGGCCGAGGAGGACGACCCGGTGTCCGGCGTGACCCCGCAGAGCCGTCCCCGCCGGGCGCAGTCGCGCCGCCGACAGGTGACCTGGTCGGCGCTGGAGGACGAAGGCCAGGACGAGGGTCAGCAGACGACCGGTTCGGAGTCGGCGGCCCAGCCGCCCACGCGGCGCCGGCGCCGTGCGGCCGAGTCCAGCGGGCCGCCGGCGGAGCCCTGGGAGCGCACGGCCGAACCCTGGGAGCGCACGGCGGAGTCTGGGCGGCGGATGGCGGAGCCGGCGGGCCACCCGCCGGAGGTGGACCCGTGGGATGCCTCCGGTCTGCATGCCTGGCAACAACCTGGCGGCGACGATCGTCGCGCCGGTGCCGGGTCGACCGATCCCTGGGACACCGACAGCACGAGCCAGTGGCTGCAGACGGCCGCCACGGACCAGTGGCTCGAACCCGACAGCACGGGCCAGTGGCTCCGGCCCGACAGCACGGGCCAGTGGGACCGCTACACCGAGGCCGATCGGCGGGAACGGCAGCGGGCACCCCGGTGGGACGGCTATTCCGACCCGGATCGTTGGGACCGCACGGAGCCGCCGCGCGCGGGTGCGGCGTCCGGGGCCGAGCAGTGGTCCTGGGCGGGGCGGGCTGAGCCAGAGCCGGTGCAGGAGGGCTTCTGGCCTGGGACCCGGTTGGCAGGGGACGATCCCCGTTGGGTCGACGCGACCGCGTCGGCGCCCCGCTCACCGGTGGTCGGCTACACCGCGCCCCGTCCGCGCCCGGCACCGCGGCGGCGCTCGGCCCCGGTGCCTCCCGCGCGGCAGGCCGGCATGGCGGCCGTACGGCGGCGGATCGAGGCGGTCAGCGCCGGCAACTGGAACCGTCGCCTGGAAGACGACCTGCTCGACCCCGATCCCGGTGGCCCGTGGCTGCCGCTGCTGTACACCGCCGCCTGCTACCTCCTGCCCGCGATGGTGATCTTCGTCTGGTTGCTGACGCTCGACGGCGCCCCGCCCGTGGGCTGCGTGACCGACATCAGCGGCGGTGGGTGCGAATCACCACGGGCACGGGCGTTCGGTTCGATGGTGGGCGGGATACCGAGGTTCGGGTTGGCGCTGGCCAGCAGCCTGGTGGTCGCCGTGCTGCTGCGTCGAGTGGGTACGACATGGCGACCGACCACCGTGGCGCTCGCCGCCGCGGTGGTCGGCGGCGGTCTGTCCACCGTGATGATCAGCGCGGTGACCGGCCAGCCCATCGGCTGACCGCCGCAGTGCGCGGCCCGCCGAGGGCGGGTCACGGTCGGCGGCCCGCTTCGACAGTCAGGTGGCTCGCCAGCCGGTCCGCATCGATCGCCACGCTGCTGTCCAGCCCGGCCGCGCCGGTCCGCCCTCGCCTGATCTCCGAATGCGACAGGGCCCGCACCGTTGAACGGTGCGGGCCCTGTCGCGTACTGCCGGCGGGGCTCAGCCCTGCACGACGTTGAGGTTGAACGTGGCGGTCACCTCGGGGTGCAGCTTGATCCGCACCGGGTGCGACCCGATCGACTTGATGTGACCGGACAGCTCCAGCCGGCGACGGTCGAGTGCCGGACCACCGGCCGCCTTGACGGCGTCGACGATCTCGGCCGGGGTGACCGAGCCGAAGAGCCGACCACCGTCGCCGGCGCGGGCCTTCAGGTTCACCTTGAGGCCCTCGAGCTGGCCCTTCACCTCGCTGGCGTGGCCGAGGTCGCGGATCTCACGGGCCGAGCGGGCCCGCTTGATGAGGGTGACCTGCTTCTCCGCGCCCTTGGTCCAGGCGATCGCGAAGCCCTGCGGAAGCAGGTAGTTACGGCCGTAGCCGTTCTTGACCTCCACGATGTCGCCCGGGGCACCGAGCCCGGACACCTCCTGAGTCAGGATGATCTTCATGTCGGCGCCTCCTCTCAGCGGGCCGTCGCGGTGTACGGCAGGAGCGCCATCTCACGGGCGTTCTTGACCGCACGGGCGATCTGCCGCTGCTGCTGCGAGGTCACGCCGGTCACCCGCCGAGCACGGATCTTGCCGCGGTCGGAGATGAACTTGCGCAGCAGCGCGGTGTCCTTGTAATCGATATAGGTGATCCCGTCCTTGTCGAGCGGATTCACCTTCTTCTTCGGCTTGCGCAGTGCCGCAGCCTTCGCCATTGCTCTTGCTCCTGGTTTACGATCACGGGCGCTCGGCGCCATTAGAACGGTGGCTCCTCGTCGAAGTTGCCGCCACCCGAGCGCGAGGGGGCTGGTGCAGCCGAAGCCCAGGGGTCGTCGAAGTTGCCTCCGCCGCCGCCCTGACCACCACCGCCATTGCCACCGCCACCGAAGCCGCCGCCACTGCCGCCGGAGCGGGACATCTTCTGCACCTTCGCCGTGGCGTAGCGCAGCGACGGGCCGATCTCGTCGACCTCCAGCTCGATGACAGTGCGCTTCTCACCCTCGCGGGTCTCGTAGGACCGCTGACGTAGCCGGCCCGACACGATCACGCGGGCGCCGCGCTGCAGCGACTCCGCCACGTGCTCCGCAGCCTGCCGCCAGACGGTGCACGAGAGGAACAACGGCTCGCCGTCCTTCCACTCGCCGGACGCCCTGTCCATGAACCGGGGCGTCGAGGCGACCCGGAACTTGGCGACGGCTGCCCCGGAGGGGGTGAACCGCAACTCGGGGTCATCGGTCAGGTTGCCGATGACCGTGATGGTGGTGTCTCCTGCCATGACCATCTCCTCGCGCACTCATCCGTACCCACGTACAGGTTCTCAGAACCCTCCGACAGCACCGATGAGGCTGATCCGGGTGGGGCTGGGTGGAATGCTCAGCGCATTTCGGGACGGATGACCTTGGTGCGCAGCACGGACTCGTTGAGTCGCAGCTGACGGTCCAGCTCGGCCACCGCCTCCGGAGTTGCCTGGAGGTCGACGACGGCGTAGATGCCCTCGGCCTTTTTGTTGATCTCGTACGCGAGGCGCCGGCGGCCCCACACGTCGGTCTTCTCCACCGAGCCACCCGCGGTCCTGATCACGTTCAGGTACGTGTCGAGCGACGGGGCGACGGTGCGCTCCTCGAGACTGGGGTCGAGGATCACCATGATTTCGTAATGACGCAAGACGTGCTCACCTCCTGTGGGCTAAGCGGCCACGGTCCTTCCGTGGCAGGAGGTCGTGCGTCGTGCCCATCCCGACTCGGGGGGACCCGACCCGGGAGCGGACAACCGGACCAGGATACCTGGCCCGGACGATCACCATCACCGAGGTGACGGGCACAGCGAACCGGGGGTCCGCGTCGACGTCGCTGTCGGCACGGACCCCCGGTCACGTGACCGCGGGGCGCCTCGTCCGCATTCCTTGGGTGGGACCTGGGGAGGAACGACCACACCGATGAGGTTGGACCGGAGACGCCCCGCGGAGCTTTATCACGTTGTTACCTGACGTTATCCCGGAAGCCGGTGCTTCATGGGGCAAATCCCAGAATTACCGACATTTTCTCTACGGACCCCGACTGCCGCTACTGAGCATTTCCGCCCCGGCCTGACCAGGCCCGCCGGGAACTGCGGACACCGGCTCCCGGGCCTGCCCTGGCAGGGCCCGGACAGGCGGATCGGTTGACCGTCGGATCCACCAGAATCAACGACTTCCGGCGTACCCGGTGACGCGACCGGGACAGGTGGGCGTCACCCCACCTGTCAGGCGCGCGACGTAGGCTCGCCTGCATGCGTATCGGAGCCCACGTCGATCCGACCGATCCCCTGACGGAGGCGACCGCCCGAGCGGCCGACGCCGTGCAGTTCTTCCTCGCCGACCCCCAGGGTTGGAAGGCACCGCAGCCTCGCGAGGACGCGGAGCGGCTGCGCGCGACCGGCATCGACATCTATGTGCACGCGCCGTACGTCGTGAACGTCGCCACCGGCAACAACCGCATCCGGATCCCCAGCCGCAAGCTGCTCCTGGCCCATGCGAGAGCGGCTGCGGCGATCGGCGCCAAGGGGCTGGTGGTACACGGCGGGCACGTCAACGCCGGCGACGATCCCGCCACCGGGTTCGACAACTGGCGCAAGGCCCTGGCGTACGCGGCGGAGTCGGGCGGCTTCGGCCTGCCGGTGCTGATCGAGAACACCGCCGGCGGTGAGAACGCCTGCGCCCGCCGACTCGACGCGCTCGCCCGGTTGTGGGATGCCGTCGGTGACCACGAGGTCGGCTTCTGTCTCGACACCTGCCACGCGCATGCCGGCGGTGAGGAACTCCTCGGCCTGGTGGACCGGGTGAAGGCCATCACCGGGCGGATCGACCTGGTGCACGCCAACAACTCCAAGGACGGCTTCGGGTCGGGTCGGGACCGCCACGACAACCTGCGCGGCGGGACCATCGACCCCGAACTCGTGGTGGCGGTGATCCGGGCGGCGGGCGCACCGGTCATCGTGGAAACGCCGGGCGGCGCCGAGGGGCAGAGCGGCGACATCGCCTTCCTGCGCGGGCAACTCGCCGGGGAGACGTCGGCGGCATGACCACGGACCAGTCCGCCTCCGGCGGCCCGCAGCCGACCTCCCACTACCCGCGGGCCGCGGGCGACCCGGCGCCCGACGGCGCGAAGGCCGGCGACACCGCCCCGGACACATCGCACCGCGAGCCGGACCCGGCCGGCACCGCCGCTCCCCGCACAACTGCCGCCGGGGGCACCACAGCGGCGCCCGACTCCGACCACACCGCGACCGGCGGACCCGACAAGGGCGCCACCGCGGCCGGTGAGGCCGACACGGCCGGCACCACGATCGGTAAGGCCAGCACGACCGATGGGGCCAGCACGAACGGCGCCGCAGCCGGTAAAGCCAGCGCGCGCGGTACCACGACCGGTGAGGCCGGTACGAGCGGCGCTCTGACCGGCCGGTCCGAAGCGGGCAGCGGGGCCCAGGCGAGCGGTCGGGCCGACACCGACCAGGCCAACGGAGAGCGGCCCAACGCCGACAAGGCGGGCAAGGACAAGGCCGACCTGGACGAGGCCAGCAAAGACAAGAACAGCAACGACAAGACCAACCAGGACAAGACCAGCAACGACAAGGCCAGCAACGACAAGGCCGGCAAGGAGCAGGACGGAAACGGCGACGCCAAGGACCAGGCCGATGCCAAGGCCGACGGCGGTGGCAACGGCGGCAAGCCGGATCGGTGGGCCGCCTTCGGGCCTGCGCCCGAGCCAGTACCCACCTGGTACGGCCGGCTCGCCCGCAGGCTCGGCCGGTTCCTGATCCATGAGTGGACCCTGGCCGCCCTCGGTTCGCTGGCGCTGGCCGTACTGATGACCTGGCCGTCGCTGCAGTACGCCCGGCACACGCTGCCGCAGGACTACTGGGACCCGAGCCTGCAGGCCTGGCAGATGGCCTGGTCGGGGCACATCCTGCTGACCGATCCGGCCCAGTTGTGGCACGCCAACGCGTTCTTCCCGGAACGGTGGAGCTTCGCCTTCTCCGACACCCTGCTCGGGTACGCGCCCGCCGGCATGATCGGCACCGGCCCCGAGGCCGCCCTCGTCCGCTACAACATCATGTTCGTGCTGGCGCACGCGCTCGCCACGTTCGGCGCGTACGTGCTGGCCCGACAGCTGGGCGCGGGGCGGATCGGGTCTGCGGTGGCCGGGGTCAGCTACACCTACGCGCCATGGCTGCTGGCCCAGGCCGGCCACCTGCACGTGATCTCCAACGGTGGCATCCCGCTGGCGCTGGCCATGCTCGCCCGGGGGCACGGCTGGTCACTGCGGCACGGCTACCGACCCGAGCGCCGGCACGAGGGCTGGGTATACGCGGGCTGGCTGGTAGCGGCCTGGCAGCTGAGCCTCGGCTTCGGCATCGGCCTGCCGTTCGCCTACTTCCTCGCCGGCGCGGTCGTCGTGGCGGCGGTCATCTGGTACGCGAAGCGGATCTTCTGGCGGTTGAAGCGGCCCTTCGGCCAGCGCCTGTTCGTCGCCAACCTGATCGGCGGTCTGATCTTCGCCGGGGTGGGTGTCCTGCTGGCCATCCCGTACTTCACCGTCACGCAGCTGCATCCGCACGCGGAACGGACCATCGGCGACATCGCTATCTTCTCGCCCCCGGCGAGCGGCTTCGTCACCGCCCCCGCCGAGTCCCGCGTGTGGGGCGAGTTGCACGAGGGTGCCCGGGCGATCCTGCCGTGGCACCCGGAGATGACGCTGCTGCCCGGCTTCGTGCTCTACGCGCTGGCCGCCGGCGGCCTGTTCTTCTCGATCTGGACGGTCCGCCAACGCCTGCTGCTGCTCGCCGGGGTGGTGGTGGCGATAACGCTGTCGATGGGCACCAAGTTCTTCGGTGGTCACTTCACCTACGTACCGCTCTTCGATCACCTGCCCGGCTGGAGCGGCATCCGTACGCCAGGCCGGCTGATGCTGTGGACCACCCTGCTGCTCGGGCTGCTGGCGGCGGGCGCGGTGAGTGCGTTCGCTCAACGGGTCCGGGAGATCTCTGCCGAACGGATCCCCTCCTGGCCGAGCCCGTGGCTGCGGCTGGCCACCCTGGTGCCGCTGATGCTGGTCCTCGCCGAGGGGACGAACACCACGCCGCACCCGGTGGTGCCACCGCAGCCGGCCGCCATGCGTACGGTCGACGGTCCGCTGCTGGTGCTGCCCAGCGGGCAGAGCCACGACCAGCCGGTGATGCTCTGGTCGACCACCCGGTTCCAGGACATCGTCAACGGGGGCAGCGGCTTCACTCCGCGCCAACTGGACGACGTACGCCGGGTGACGATGACCTTTCCCGACCAGACCAGCGTCGACTACCTGCGCACCCTTGGCGTACGCAACGTCGTGGTGATGCGCGACCAGATCATCGGCACGCCGTGGGAGGTCAGCGTCGATGCACCGCTCGACGGGTTGGGCATCACCCGGGAGGAGATCGGCTCGGCCGTAGTGTTCCGTCTCTGAGCCGTTCTGTGGCTGTCTTGGACTTGCGCGCCTCGGGTTCAGCGGCCAGCGGTCGAGACGGTTGGCCGGGTCAGGTGGCGGTGGGGACGGGGGCGGGGGGCAGGGCGGTGGTTGCTCGGCGGCTTCGCCATCGGTCCAGCCAGGGTGCGTCTGGGGAGCCGTCGATCAGGCCACCGTCCGGGTCGTCCGGGTAGGTGCTGCGTACCGCGTCCCGCTCCGGGTTCAGGATCTCCCGCACGACCAGCACGACCAGCGCCACGACCGTGATCAGGCGCAGGCTCGCGGCCAGCACGAAGACGCCCTCCGGGAAGACCGGCCGGCCGGTCGACGCACCGAGCAGTTCACCGTAGAAGGCGACGAAGTAGCAGACCTCGGCGGCCTGCCAGACGAGGAACGCCCCCCACTTGGGCCGGGCGAGCACCACCAGCGGCAGCAGCCAGAGCACGAACTGCTGCGACCACACCTTGCTGAAGATCAGGAAGGCGGCGACCACGAGGAAGGCGAGCTGACCGAGCCGGGGTCGGCGCGGCGCGAGCAACGCGAGCGCGCCGATGCCGAGGCAGGCCAGCCCGAACAGGGTGTACGACAGGTAGTTGAGGGTGGGGATGTTGGCGTCCAGCCACTGGAACGGGCCGAGACTGCCGGGGTCGCCGAACTTGCCGTCCAGGTAGCGGGCGATGTACCAGAGCGTTCCCCAGTCGATCGGTCGATCCGTGTTCAGCTCGAAGAACCTGTTCCAGTTCTCCCGGTAGGGAATCGCCGCCGGCAGGTTCACCGCCACCACCGCCACCACCGCGGTGCCGATCGCCGTCAGGGCGGCCCGAAGGCGCCCGGCCCGCAAGGCGAGCACCAGGATCGGCCCGAGGATGAACAGCGGCCACATCTTCGCCGCGCCGGCGAGCCCGAGTAGCACTCCGGCCAGGGCGGGTCGGCTGCGTGCCCAGGCGAGCAGCCCGAACGCGGCCAGCCCGATGGCGAGCAGGTCCCAGTTGACGGTGGCGGTGAGCAGCAGCGCGGGGGCGAGCGCGAAGAGCGCGGCGTCCCACGGTCGTCGGCGGCGCAGCGCCAGCAGCACCGCCACCGTGGCCACCGCCAGCGCACCAAGCACGAGAACGTTCAGGTTGTAGAACCACTGCCCCTGGTTGATCTCCGGGTTTCCGTCGCCGACCGCGTGCACCGGCAGCCCGAGTGCTCCCATGAAGTACCCGGTCAGCACCGGGTACTCGACCGGGTGGTCCCGGTACGGCGCGGCGCCCTCGTTGAGCCGTTCGGCGTAGTAGAGCGCCAGCACGTCGGTGTAACAGAACCTGGTGTACTGCTCGTTGTTCGCCCACGCGCCGTCCTGGCAGGGCGACTTCTGCACCCAGTGCAGGGCGAGGGTCAGGCAGGTCAGCGCCAGGACGATCCGGACGGCCGTCCAGAACCGACGCTCCCCGCCGCTCGGCCGCTCGCGCGCGACCGCGTGGTCACCGAGCGGGCCGCCGATCAGGCCGGACAACCCCCGGACGAAGCCGTCGGAGCGGGACGGGTGGTCGGGGACACCGGGTCCATCGATGCCTGGCGTCGACTGGGTGCTCATGACCGAGCATCCTGCCGTATCAGTTGACCGGGTAGAAGTCGAAACTGCGACGACGCGGCGGATCGTCCCAGGGTTCGGTGGACGCCCCTCGCCGACGTCGGCGTCGAGGATGGGAAAGGCCGCGGGCGGCCGGACAGTGTCCCGGCCGGGAGACGGCCGGTGTACGACCTACTTACTTGCGTGGCAGGAAGCCAGCACGCCCAC
>NZ_JBFBAO010000211.1:0-12258 GCF_040682255.1 Micromonospora sp. NPDC051296
CCTCCAGGCCGCCGTGACCCGGCAGGACGTGGTCAACCTGCTGGTCAGCCTCGAGCTGGGCAAGCGGGTCGTGGCGGAGAAGAACCTGCAGGTGCCCGACGAGATCGTCCCGGAGCAGCTCCAGCAGGGGCTGCGTCTGCCGGCCACCGCCGAGTACACGAAGCTCTGGGGCGAGTGGGCGGACATCTTCCAGGCGCTGGGCCAGCAGTTGCCGCCGCCGGCAGAGCTGAGCGACGAGGCGGTGATGGCCGTCTACCGGGAGCTGCAGGAGCCCGCGGGCCTGGAGCCCGGGCTCTCCGTGGAGCAGGTCCGGCAGATCTTCGGCGAGGGTGGCTTCATCCGCAGCGGGGTCGCGCTCGGCGTCGCCCTCCAAGAGGAGGCGGAGCGGGCCGGCACCTCGATCAACCCGCGCTACCAGCCGATCGCCGTGCCGTCGGTGGTGAGCAACGGCCAGGCGCTGATCTTCTACTCGCTGCCCTACCTCGACACGGACGGCCCGGTCAGCGACGTCTCCACGCCGAAGCCGAAGCTGACGTCGACCGAGCCGACCGGCGACGAGGTGACCCAGACGGTCACCGGCTGAGCATGTCGGCGCGGATCGTCCTACTGGTGACCTCACCTCGGTTGCCAGCCGGTTTGCTGACGGCGGGCGCCTGGGACGTCGTACGTGCCGCACCGGTGCTGGCCGGGGCGGAGAGCGAGCTGACCACGGCGATCCGGGCGGCCGGTGCCGAGGTGCGGATGCTCGACGGCCCGGCGGTGCCCGCGCTGCTGGACGCGGTGGCGGCGCACGGGACGGTGGTCTGGCTGGCCGGCCCGGCCGGGGACGAGACGCTGGCCCGGGAGCTGGGCCTGCGGCTGGCCCGCGAACCGGGCCTGGCGGAACTGGAGCTGATGTACGGCTCGTGGGATCCGCCCGGGGCCCGGTTGCTCGACGCGGTGGCCGTGCTGGACCGGCTGCTCGCGCCCGGCGGTGACCCGTGGAAGCGGGCGCAGACCCACCGCAGCCTGGCCGGTTTCCTGCTGGAGGAGTGCTACGAGGCGTACGACGCGATCAGCGCCGGGGACACCGACGCGCTGCGCGAGGAACTGGGTGACGTGCTGCTCCAGGTGGTGCTGCACGCCCGGCTGGCCGAGGAGCTGCCCGAGGGCGAGCGGTGGAACGTGGACGACGTGGCCGGTGGGCTGGTCGACAAGATGATCCGCCGCAATCCGCACGTATTCGCCGGTGCCGAGGCGGGCACCCTGGACGAGATCACCGCGAGCTGGGAGCGGATCAAGCAGGCCGAGAAGGCCCGCGACTCGGTGCTCGACGGCATCGCGCTGAGCCAACCCGCGCTCGCCCTGGCGGCGAAGATCCTGGAACGTGCCGGCCGGGCCGGCCTCACGGTGCCGGTGCCGCCCCCGACGGACGATGTGGCGGCGGCTGGCTCGGCGGATTCCCTGGCCGCCGAGCAACAGCTCGGGGCCAGCCTGCTGGCCACCGTGGCGGCGGCCCGTGACGCCGGGCTGAACGCCGAGGCCGCGCTGCGCCGAGTCACCCTGGCATACGCCGCCGCGGTCCGCGCCGCCGAATAGCAGCCGGGCGACGGCACTGTCAAGCATCCTGCTGGTACCCGCAAGCAGCTCCCGCTGAGGGTGAGACATAGACGACAGTGGGTGTCGGCCCAGTCCTGGGCCGCGAATCTCCGGTATCAGGGTCGATCACGGAAACCGTGTCAGGGTTGGCTGCGGAGACCGGAGGTCCGTGCGGAACGCAAATAAGGGGTATCAGTGTCTCAGTCGACCTACCCGCGAAAGCGCGGAATCCTGCGCCATCTCATGGTTGCCGTTGCCGCCACCGTTGCCCTGCTCGTCGCCGCCCAACAGCCCGCCATCGCCGGGGCGCGCGGTATTCAGACATGGGGCGCCTTCTGCGTAGGTGGCAAGTGCTTCCCCAGCGGCATCCTGGAACACGAAATCATCGGTAACGACAACAACATCCAACGTCAGTGGGCGGACGCTTCGTCCGCGGCCAATCTCTGCAACTGGCGGATGGACTTCGTCTACTACGACACGAACAACACGCTGTACTACCGGAACCAGGGCGCGACCAACTACACCTGCACGAGGAGTGCGGGCCGGATTGACTACACCAATCGCATCGTGCGCTATGGCAAGTCCTGCGCGGAAATCTACTCCAACAGCACTCTCATTGCTCGTCAGTGCCACTACATCACCAAGTGACCAAGCCGTGCTGTGAGCATCAGGTCCTTGCATGCTGGGGAAGTCGTTTCCCCGCAAGCCAGGGCCTTTTGCCTTTTGTCGGGTGTCGGACCACTTCACGTAGGACGTCGAGCGTGGCACGATGGGCGATCACGTGGGCGTCGCAGCAATCAGGGGGTTGTGATGGCAGAAGCGACTCGTGTCCCTGCCGCCGAAAGGGATTCCTCCGGCACCGAAACCCTCGAACGCAGGTCGTTCGCGTTGCGGTCGGTGGTGATGGACCGGATCCGGGCCGTCCAGCAACTGGGCGTTCATGATCGCGCCATGATGCCCTTCGCCGAAGGGTTACCGGCGATCTTGGACCGGCTTGTCGTTTTGGAGCGTTCCACCCGATCGGCCGTTTACAACCTGCAACCGCAGATGTTCTTCGACCCGTTGCGGCGAGAACGAGACCTCAACCGACGCACCCGGGCCCGGAAGCTCAAGGGTCATCTGATCGCCTCGCCCAATGACTACCTGTCACTCCTCGCACCCTGCCACCCGGACACCTGGGTGGCCCCGGTGCATCTGATGGGCATCGCTATCGACGAGCGTCTCGCGCTCTTCCCGGGACCGGTCAGCCCCGGGGGACGGCCGACGGCATGGTTGTGCGCGGACAGGTCGCTGGTGGCCATGTTCTGTGAAATCTGGGAGGAGGCCAAGCGGCAGGCGGTGCCGATCTACGACGTACCCGGGCTCGCCCGCCTCACCGAGCGCCAGGTCGACATCGCCGCCCTCCTGGCCCGGGGTGCAAAAGATGCCACCGTCGCGCGACTGCTCGGAGTGTCCCAGCGCACCGTCACATCCGACATCGGAAGAATCCTGGACGCACTCGGGGTGTCGACAAGATGGGAAGCCGGGATGATCATGGGGCGTGCCTGCCCAGGGGCCTTGACCGAGCACCCGGCAAAGTGTTGACCGCGCCAATCGGCTTGTAGGGTGCCCGCATGTCCTCCTTCGTGCCGTTGGCCGAGCGGATCGTCGATGCGCTGCTGGAAACCAGCCCGGACCTGGCGTCCCACGCCGGTGACCACCGGTTCGACGACCGACTGCCCGACCGCTCCGCCGATGCCGTCGCGGTCGACGTCGGGATGCTGCGCGAGGCGGCCGACGCGCTCGCTGAGTGCGACGAGCTGTCCCTGCCGGCGGAGGAGCAGGTCGACCACGCACTGCTCAGCGCCCTGGTCGACCGGGAGCTGTTCGAGCTGACCGAGATCCGGGCGCACGAGTGGGATCCACTGCGGCACAACCCCGGACCGCTGCTGCACGCCCTGGTCGCCCGCCCGTACGCTCCGGCCGAGGTCCGGCTCACCAGCCTCGCCGGGCGGCTGGACGCCGTACCCGACGCCCTGGCCACCGCACGCGCGACGCTGAGCGACATGCCGCGGATCCACGCCGAGACGGCGGTCGGGCAGTTCACCGGCGTGGCGGCGCTGATCCGCGACGAGGTGCCGGCGCTGCTCGCGCAGGCGCCCGCGCTGTACCGCCGGGTCGAGCTGGCCGCCACCGCGGCGATCGCCGCGCTGGAGGAGTTCGTCGCCTGGCTGCGCGTCGACCTGGCCGCCGACGCCGGCCCCGGGCGCGACCCCCGGCTGGGCCGGCGCCGCTGGGAGGCCCAGCTCTGGCACACCCTCGACACGGAGCTGAGCGCCGCGGAGATCCAGCGCCGCGCCTGGGCCAACCTCGACCGGGTCACCGAGGAGATCCGCGCGGCGGCGGTCGAGCTGGTCGGTGGCCCGGCCGACGACGAGACGGTACGCCGGGCGCTGGACCTGCTCGCCGCCGAGCACCCCGACGACCACACCATCGTCGACCTGGCATCGATCACCCTGGACGAGGCGACCGACTTCGTTCGGGCCCACGACCTGGTGACCGTGCCGGACGACCCGTGCGTGATCGAGGTGATGCCGCAGTTCGCCCGCGGCGTGGCGGTGGCCTACTGCGACGCGCCCGGTGCGCTGGAAACCGCCGACCTGCCGACGTTCTACTGCATCGCGCCGACCCCGGCGGACTGGCCGGCGCATCGGGTGGAGTCGTTCTACCGCGAGTACAACGACCACATGGTCCGCGACCTGACCGTGCACGAGGCGATGCCCGGGCATTTCCTCCAGCTCGCCCACGCCCGCCGCCACGCCGGCTCCACCCGGGTCCGCGCGCTGACCCGGTCCGGCCCGTTCATCGAAGGTTGGGCGGTCTACGCCGAGGAGCTGATGGCCGGGGCCGGCTTCGGCGGCCTACCGGTGCGGTTGCAGCAGCTGAAGATGCAGCTGCGGATGACCCTCAACGCGTTGCTCGACCAACTGGTGCACGCCGAGGAACTGCCCGAGGCCGAGGGGATGGCGCTGCTCACCGGGCGCGGCTTCCAGGAGGAGGGCGAGGCGGCGGGCAAGTGGCGCCGCGCCCTGCTCACCTCCGCCCAGCTGTCCACGTACTTCGTCGGCTACAGCGAGGTGGCCGCGATCGCCGCGGCCCGCCCGCACGATGTGCCGCTACGCGCCTGGCACGACGAGATGCTCGCCCACGACTGCCCGCCCCCACGTCACCTGCGGACCCTGCTCGGCGTGTGAGGCCCGTCGTCAGGAGCCGGCGGCCCGGCGGTCCACCACGCCGGCGCCCGGCGGCAGGTCGAACGCCGCCCCGTCGACCTGCTCCCGGTAGCGGCTCAGCGCCAGCTCCACCGGCTGGCCGTCGACCTGGCCGGTGAAGCTGCCCAGCGCACCCTCCCCGGTCACGCAGGCGGAGAAACTCTCGGCGGTCTGGCGTACGTCGACACAGGTGGCGAGGTGCCCGGCGACCGTGGTGTCGCTCTGCGTGATGGCCGCCTCCGGGTCCAGCGCGGCGGCGGTCAGCAGCCCCATCACCATCGGTGGCGTGACCTGACCTGCCCGTTCGGCCGCGGCGAAGACGACCACCGAGGGCTTGCTGTTGGGGGCGGGCGGCGCCTCGATGGTGCAGACCGTCCGGCCGCTGTCGGTGTCGCAGCGGGTGGTCGCCTCGGCAGTGACCGTCAACTTCCCGCCCGGCCACTCGTACGCGGACCGGGCCGGGTCCTGGGACTGGGCGATCGACGCGGTCCGCCCGCCGGGAAGCTGGTACTCCGCCGAGTAGGTCAGTTCCAGCGCCCGGTCCATCCGGGCGGCGAGCTCGTTGACGATGTCGGCCCGCCCCATGGCCCGACCGGCGTCGTCCAGAGCCTGACAGCCGGTCACGGTGAGCAACGTTATGACCGACACGGCGAGCGTACGAAGGGTGGTCGAGGCGGCGGGCATGGCGACCAGCCTGATCGATCGGGTCCCGCTCGTGCAAACTCGTTGCCGGTTGAGGCACGAGAATCCGGGAATGTCCGACCCGTCGGGGGCCGAACTGCGGGCCACAGCCCGCCCGGTCGCCGCCCCGGCGGGCGGGGACCGATACGCTGCGTTCAACACCTGCCTCTGCCGCACCGTCGCGGCCCATACGGCACGAGACGACATGAACGAGGAGCGACTCAGTGGCAACCATCGAGGTAATCGAGGCTCGGGAGATCCTGGACTCGCGGGGCAACCCGACCGTCGAGGTCGAGGTCGGGCTCGACGACGGGACGATCTCCCGGGCGGCGGTGCCCTCCGGCGCATCGACCGGCGCCTTCGAGGCGATCGAGCTGCGCGACGGTGACAAGGACCGCTACCTGGGCAAGGGAGTGGAGAAGGCGGTCGCCAACATCGAGGACCGGATCGTCGACCAGCTGATCGGGTACGAGGCCAGCGAGCAGCGGGTCATCGACCAGAAGATGCTCGACATCGACGGCACCGACAACAAGGCCGAGCTGGGCGCCAACGCCATCCTCGGGGTTTCGTTGGCGGTGGCCAAGGCCGCGGCCGGCAGTGCCGAGCTGAGCCTCTTCCGCTACCTGGGCGGGCCGAACGCGCACCTGCTGCCGGTGCCGATGATGAACATCCTCAACGGTGGGGCGCACGCCGACAGCAACGTCGACATCCAGGAGTTCATGATCGCGCCGATCGGCGCGCCGAGCTTCCGCGAGGCGCTGCGCTCCGGTGCCGAGGTCTACCACGCGCTCAAGTCGGTGCTCAAGAAGAAGGACCTGTCGACTGGGCTCGGCGACGAGGGCGGCTTCGCCCCGAACCTGCCCACCAACGCCGCCGCCCTGGACCTGATCGCCGAGGCGGTGGAGAAGGCCGGCTACCGGCTCGGCACCGACATCGTCTTCGCCCTCGACGTGGCCGCCACCGAGTTCTTCGCCAACGGCAGCTACACCTTCGAGGGGGTCGCCAAGACCGCCGAGGAGATGAGTGAGTACTACACCAAGCTCGCCGACGCGTACCCGATCGTCTCCATCGAGGACCCGCTGGCCGAGGACGACTGGAGCGGCTGGCAGACGCTGACCGCGGCGATCGGCGACCGGATCCAGATCGTCGGTGACGACCTGTTCGTCACCAACCCGCAGCGCATCGCCCGGGGCATCGCCGAGCAGGCGGCGAACGCGGTGCTGGTCAAGGTCAACCAGATCGGTTCGCTGACCGAGACGCTGGACGCGGTCGAGCTGGCCCACCGGGCCGGCTTCAAGTGCATGATGAGCCACCGTTCCGGCGAGACCGAGGACACCACCATCGCCGACCTGGCGGTGGCCACCGGCTGTGGCCAGATCAAGACCGGTGCCCCGGCCCGCTCGGACCGGGTGGCCAAGTACAACCAGCTCCTGCGGATCGAGGAGGAGCTGGCCGACGCGGCGCGGTACGCCGGGGCGGGCGCCTTCCCGCGTTACCGTTCCGCCTGACGGAAGCTGGACCTCGGGGGAGGGGTGTGATGCAGCAGCGCCGCACACCAGGTGGTCAGCGTCCGGTTCGCCGGCCGGGTCGCACCGGTCGGACCGGCACCGGCCGGGGTACGGTCCGGGACGGCGGAATCCGCGCCGAGTCGCGCGCCGCCGCCGGCCGGGCGCCGTCGACCACCCGCGGTGCCGAGGGCGTACGCTCCGCCAAGCGGCCCGCCGCCGCCCGGCGTACCGGGGCCGGCGGCGTCACACGGCTCTCCGCACCCCAATCCCGAGGTCTCACCGGGCGGGCCACCGTGCTGTTCGCGGTGTTGATCGCCCTTGCGCTCGCCTACACCTATCCCGTCCGGGTCTACCTCGACCAGCAGGCCGACATCGAGCGGATGGAGGCCGCCCAGGCGGCCCAGCGCGAGTTGATCGCGGAACTGGCCGAACGGGCGGCGAAGTGGGACGACGACGCGTACATCGAGACCAAGGCCCGGGAACGGTTCTTCATGACCCGGCCCGGCGAGAAGATGGTGATCCTGCTCGAAGACCCGGCCGGTGCCGCCCGGGACGCGGGTGTCGCCGGTGACCCGGCGACCCCGGCCACGCCGGACGCGTGGTACGACACCCTCTGGTCGAGCGTGCGGGCGGCCGACGCCAATCTGATCGACGAGTGAGCACCGACAACTGAGCACCGAACGAGAGATGGCACCGTGACTGTCGTACCACCGCAGGAGCCGGCGGCGGCTTCCGTACCCCCACCCAAGCGGGAGCCGGCCACCGAGGCCGACCTTGCCGCGGTGGCCGCGCAGCTCGGACGCCCGCCGCGAGGGACCCGGGCGGTGGCCCACCGCTGCCCGTGTGGCCTGCCCGACGTGGTGGAGACGACGCCCCGACTCGCCGACGGCACCCCGTTTCCGACGCTGTTCTACCTGACCTGTCCCCGGGCGACGGCCGCGTGCAGCCGGCTGGAGTCGGCCGGGTTGATGCGGGAGATGGCGGAGCGGCTGGCCACCGACCCGGAACTGGCCGCTCAGTACCGTGCGGCGCACGAGGACTATCTGACCCGCCGGGACGCCATCGCCGAGGTGCCCGAGATCGCCGGGGTCTCGGCGGGCGGGATGCCCGGCCGGGTGAAGTGCCTGCATGTTCATCTCGGCCACGCGCTCGGCGCGGGGCCGGGGGTGAACCCGTTCGGCGACGAGACGCTGGAGCTGGTCGAGCCGTGGTGGACGGCCGGCCCCTGCGTCGACGTGCCGGACGCCGGGTGAACCCGGACGGTCTTTCGGCCGTGACCCGACCGGATCAGCCCGACCCGGCCGGCGCTGCCGACGGCGACATCGTGCTCCGGCGGGCCCGGACCGCCGACGTGCGGGCGATCCGGCGGCTGGTGGACACCTACACCGACGATCGCCGGCTGCTCAGCAAGGCGACCGTGACGCTCTACGAGGACGTGCAGGAGTTCCGGGTCGCCAGCCGGGTCTCCGACGGCGCGGTGGTGGGCTGCGGTGCCCTGCACGTGATGTGGGAGGACCTGGCCGAGATCCGCACCGTCGCGGTCGACCCGACCTGCCGCGGCAAGCGGATCGGGCACCGGATCGTCGCCGAGCTGATCGAGGCCGCCCGGGAGCTGGGCGTGGCCCGGATCTTCGTACTCACCTTCGAGACCCGGTTCTTCGGCTCGTTCGGCTTCACCGAGATCGACGGCGCCCCGGTGCCGCAGCCGGTCTACGAGCAGCTGCTGCGCTCGTACGACGAGGGCGTCGCCGAGTTCCTCGACCTGGAACGGGTCAAGCCGAACACCCTCGGCAACACCCGCATGCTGCTGCGCCTCTGAAAACGCAGCAGCCCCCGGCTTGGTCGGGGGCTGCTGCGCTGGTGTCGGCTCAGGCGCTCTTCTTGGCCAGGCCGACGAAGCTCGCCCAGGAGGTCGGGGTGAAGGCGAGCGTGCCGCCGTCGCGGTCCTTCGTGTCGCGCACGAGGACGACGCCGGTCAGGTTGTCGGCCACCTCCACACACGACCCGCCGTTGGTGCCGGAGTAGGTCGACTTGCGCCACCTGGCAACTGTCATGTCCATCTCTGCGCCGCTTCCTTGATCAGTTCGAGGGACTGCCTGCGGGGGAGCGCCTCACCCCGGACCGCCTCCCAGGTCCGTTGAAGGGTGGCCAGGTCGTCGGTGTGGTTCACGATCTGTGCTCGGACCTGGTGGTCGAGGTGGGCCACCACTGAGCCGTCGCTCAGAGTGGCCAGGATGAAGCCTCCCTGCAACCCAGGGTAGATCCCCGTCTCCTCCGGCACCACGAGGATCTGGACGTGCGGCAGCTCGGAGATCTTGACCAGGTGTTCGAGCTGCTCCCGCACGATGTCGGGGTGGCCGTTGATCCCCCGCCGGAGCACCATCGCGTCGAGCACCGCCACCACCGGTACCGGCACGTCGCGGGTGAGGATCGCCTGCCGGTCCAGTCGGGACGCGACCCGCTGATCGATCTGGGCGGGCAGGAGCAGGCCGTTGTCCATCATGCCCCGTGCATATGCCTCCGTCTGGAAGACGCCCGGCACGAACGCCGGCTCGTACCAGCGCAGTAGTACCGCGTCGCGTTCCAGCTCGATCCACTCCCGCAGCCACGACGGCGTCTGCTCCAGCTTCGACAGCTCGCGGAGCATCCGGGTGAACCGGCCCTCCGCCGCCTCCGGATCGAAGGCCGGGTCGTGGGCGCGGTCGACGGCGAGCATGTAGTCCTTCGTGGGCGGTCGACCGCCGGTCTCGACCGAGCTGACGTGTGATCCGGAATAGCCGATGACACGACCGAAATCGTCCTGGCTCGACCGGAGGTGGGCCCGGAGCAGGCGCAGTTCCTCGCGTACGTAGTCGATTGCGTTGCTCATCGATTCCCCACCTCTGCCCAATTCCGCCCGACGGCCTGTCAAAACAGCCCTACCACGACCATGACCTGCGCAGATGCCGCGAGCACCTATCGACATCAATGCGGTCCTATCGAGACTGTCGCACAACGGATCCGCTCCTATCCAGGAAGGGCCGGGGTGGATTTCGTGTCGGGGCCGCCCCTGGACATTCCCCCGTACCGGGGCGGCCCCTCCCGATCACCTGTGTGATGGAGGCCGATGTGCGTACCCGTCCATTTCTCTGCCCGACGGTGGTCCTCACCGTGCTGCCGCAACGTCGGCGCGGCACCCACCTGCCCGAGTGGATGCGCGAGCCGACACAGCCGCTGCCCCTCCAACGCCCCGGGGGCCACACCCCGAGCACCCGCGCGCCGCCGGACCGGATGCCCCGCACACCCCGCTGCGGCCGATGTGGTGCTGCCGGGCCGACGGGCAGCCCTGGCCCTGCGCTGCGGCGCGGCTCCTGCTCCGCGCCGAGTTCGATCGGAACCTCACCGGCCTGACGATCTACCTCGCAGGCTTGATGTACGAGGCCATGCGCGACCTCTACCACCTCAATCCCCACGACGGTCCCGAGCCGACGACGCTGTTCGACCGGTTCGTCGGCTGGGCCCGCCGGGGACGCAACGCCGGGTAAACGCCATGACGCCGGTGGGTACGTTTCTTGTCGCCCTAGTGACAAGAAACGTACCCACGCGCCTGGACCGCGCGGTGTTTAACCTGCGGACATGGCGGGCCCCGAGGGGGCGGTAGGGTGCCGTCGTGACGACGCGCGTGGCTGCCATCGACTGCGGCACCAACTCGATCCGGTTGCTGATCGCCGACCTGCCGGCCCCGTCGGCCGGACCGTCCGCGCCGCTGGCCGACGTGTGCCGACGGATGGAGATCGTCCGGCTCGGCCAGGGTGTGGACGCCACCGGCCGGCTGGCCCCGGAGGCGATCGAGCGGACCCGGGTCGCGCTGGCCGACTACGCCGCCGAGATCGAGAAGCTGGGCGCCGAGCGGGTACGCATGGTCGCCACCTCGGCCACCCGGGACGCCGCCAACGCGGCCGACTTCCGGGCCATGGTGGAGCAGACCCTGGGCGTCGCGCCCGAGGTGGTCAGCGGCGACGAGGAGGCCCGGCTCTCCTTCACCGGTGCGGTGCGCGGGCTGCCCACCGACACGCGGTCGCCGTACCTGGTGGTGGACATCGGCGGTGGTTCGACCGAGTTCGTCGTCGGCAGCCGTGCCGGCGGTGTCGACGCGGCGATCTCGATGGACATCGGCTGCGTCCGGATGACCGAGCGGCACCTGCACGGCGACCCGCCCGGCCTGGCCGAGATTGCCGCCGCGCAGGCCGACATCGCGGTGGCGGTGGACCGGGCGCTGGCCGCCGTGCCGGGACGGGAGGCGGCCACGCTGGTCGGGCTCGCCGGTTCGGTCACCACCGTGGTCGCGATCGCCGAGGGACTCACCGAGTACGACCCGAGCCGGATCCACCATGCCCGGGTGTCGTACGAACGGGTGGCGGAGGTGACCGCCGAGCTGCTGGCGATGACCCGCGAGCAGCGGCTGGCCATCCCGGTGATGCACCCCGGCCGGGCCGACGTGATCGGCGCGGGCGCGTTGGTGCTCCGCGTGATCATGGAGCGGGCGGGCATGGCCTCGGTGGTCGCCTCCGAGCACGACATTCTCGACGGCATCGCCTGGAGCCTCGCTCCGACCACCTGACGACACGCCGGGAACCTGGGAATTGGCTGAACGGATGAGGCAGGTGGGGCAACGGGGGGAGCCGATCATCCCTTACCGTGTCGTCTGCTCATCCACCATTTGGAAGGAAATCCCGTGTCAGAGCAGGTCGCACCGCCCCCCGCGCCGGACGCATCGCAGCACCCGTCGAGCGTGCCGGCAACGCCCGGGGAGGCGGGCGTGCAGCCGGCGTCGCCGGTTGAGCCGGAGAAGAAGTCCGGTGGCAAGAAGAAGCTGCTCGGCATCGTCGGCGCGATCGTCGCGTTCGCGGTGGTGGCAGGTCTGAAGTTCGGCCTGGCCAACGTGTTCAACTCCGACGAGGCGGCCGAGGCGAAGGCGGGTGACTGCATCGCCGAGCTGTCCGAGACCATCGGCGACGAGGAGACCGAGGTCGAGGGCGCCAAGGTGGTCGACTGCGCCGACAGTGCCGCCGTGTACAACGTGGTCGGCCGGGTCGACGGGCAGACCGAGGAGCAGGCCCGCTCCGGGGACGCCTGCACCCAGTACTTCAAGGATGGCGACGACGGTTACGTCTTCTCCAGCATCAAGCCGGGTGGCACCGGCTACCTGCTCTGCCTCACCAAGAAGGCCTGAGGCGATCCGAGCAGCATCCCCACCACCG
>NZ_JBFBAO010000212.1:0-12210 GCF_040682255.1 Micromonospora sp. NPDC051296
AACCCCAGGCCACGTCCATGCACATGTTGTTCTGGGTGCGCAGCGTCCCGTTGACGAAGGTCCACGACTGCGCCGAGGTGCCGTTGCAGGTCCAGGTCTGCAGCGGTACGCCGTCGGAGAAGTTGGAGTTCGGCACGTCGATGCACTTGTTGTTCCAGTTGCTGATGATCCGGTTTCCACCGCCACCGCCGGTGGTGACCAGGGTGAGCCCGTAGGCACCCAGGATCTCGTTGACCGGCTGGAACCAGGTCTCGCCGCCGGTGGAGCAGTTGCCCCAGCCGCCGGAGGTGACGCCCTGCGCCTGGTTGCCGCTGAGCCAGGCGCCGCCGGAGTCGCCGCCCTGGGCGCAGGCGTTGCTGCGGCTCAGCCCGTGCACGGCACCCTGCTGGTAGTTGACCGTCTCGTTGCGGCCGAGCAGGGTTCCGCACCGCCAGCCGGTGGTCCGACCGGAGCGGCAGACGGAGCTGCCGATCGAGGCGTCCTGAGAGCCGGCGACCGCCGCGTTGCCGCCGGAGTAGTTGTTCACCCACGGCTGCGGGGTCCAGTTGCTGTTGGTGCGGACCCAGCCGTAGTCGCGGCCGGGGAAGGTCGAACCGGCGAAGTTGCCCTGGGCGACGTTGTTGTAGCCGAGCGTCGGGCTGCCGACCCCGCCGCAGTGTCCGGCGGTGACGAAGCCGCCGTGCACCGCGAAGCCGACCGAGCAGAGGGTGTTGCCGTTGATGACGTACTGGTCCCCACCGCGGATGTCGTAGCGGATCCGGGGCGCCTCGGCCGACTCGGCGATCCGGACCAGGTCCGCGTCGACTCCGCTGGCCGCGACGAACTCCGCCGCCTTTGCGGTGGCCCGCGCCCCGGCGTTCACCACCACCTGGTTGGCCGCCACGTCGACGTACCAGCCGTGGACCGCCGCCGGGGACGCCTTCCCGGCGCTGCGGTCGAGAGCCTGCTTGACCCTGTCCAGGGTGGACTCGCTGTGGGCGGCCGTGGTGACCTCGGCGCCCTCGGAGCGGACGACGCCGGCGAGTGCCGGATCGGTGACCGCCACGGTCAGGCGTTGCCCGCCGGACGGGATCCAGGCGCCGGCGAAGGCCGTGCCGAGCCGGGCCCGCAGGCGCCGCTCGACGCTGGCGGCGCTCGCCTCGACGCGGAGCCGGGTGATGACCTGCGCGTCGGTCAGCCCGAGGTCGCGACGCATCGCCCGGACCATCTCCGGCGCGAGGTCGGGGGCCGCCGCCGTCGCCGTGGCGCCGGTGGGGGAGCCGGCGGTCTGGGCGGCCGACGGCGACGGGGTGGCGATGGGGGACAGGCCGGCGAGTAAGAGAGCGGCGGCGGCCGCTGCGAGGGTGCGTGGCGCTCGCGGCATGGACTCCTCCTGGGGGTGGGGCGATGTCGGCATCGCGGGGAATTGGGGAGTTGGAGAGCGCTCTCACAACGAAGTTTGTCGATGTTGAGAGTAACTGTCAAGACTGTTGCTAGTTGTCGGTGGCGGTGTTGACCGCGATGATCCGGTCGATCAGCCCGCCGCCGGGGAAGTCCAGCATGAGCAATCCGGTACGGCGGACGGGTGGGTGCACCTCGGGGCCCTCGTTGAGGTACGTCAACAGGAACGGGTTGACACCCTGCACCCCGAGCGCGCCGCCGGCCACCGCCGCCGGGGTGGCGAAGACGCTGGAGCCGTTGGCGAAGTTGACGTACATCCGGGTCGGATCGCCGGCGCTGGTCGCGTCGAGGTGTCGGCGGACCCGGTCGCGCTTGGTGGCGATCGCCCCGACGTTCGGCACGTCGTAGTCGTCCTGGATGTACGTGGACGAGCCGTGGCCCCAGTCGGCGAACTGGGCCAGCCCGTACTGGCCGTACCGGCCGCCGCGCGGGCCGTGCAGCACGGCGAGGACGACCTTGCCGCGCACCGTGCCGAGGGTGGGTACGGCGGCGCCGGCCCCGCGGTCGACCGACGGGCCCCAGAACAGGCCCGGGCGGGCGGTGCGGTAGCGGTCGAAGATGTCGGCGAAGCCGAGCTGCCCGGCGGCGTCGGTGCAGGAGCCGATTTCCCCGGTGCACTCGTGCTTGAGCCGCATGATCACGGTCTCGGTGGGGCGCGCGGCGAGGAACGCGCCGAGCACTGCCAGCACGTCGTCGAAGTTGGCCTGCTGGTAGGTGGCGCCGTGGTGGATGGTGAAGGTGTTGCCGCTGTTGATCCGCGCCCGGATGTCGACGGCCCGCACCCCGGCGTCGAGTTGGGCGGCGAGGGTGGCGGCGCTGTTGCCGTGGTTCTCCTGGGTCTGGGTCCAGGCCCCACCGTGGATGGACAGGGTGTCGTGGGTGCCGGGCAGCGAGAGGCCGGCGAGGCCGGCGCTGTCGGGCAGGCGGCGCATCCAGTCCGGGTTGCTGGCGGCGCGGAGCGACCGGTAGGCGGGATCGGCGGCCAGCGCGGGGGCGGCCGGTGCCACCAGCGTGCCGGTGGCGGCGAGCAGGCTGGCGACGAGTCCGGCGGCGGCGCGGCGGCGGATCGTGACGAGGGAAACCATGGACGGAAATATATCGATTGGCGTCCATGGTTCGGGCGGCGGTGGCCGAGGGATCCGGCTGGACCTGGTCAGCGGCGACGATGTCGATCCTTGGTTGGAAGCCGCTGGGCACGCTGGCGCCCACCAGCGTCTCCTCGGCGGTCGCCGAACCGACGACGAACGGGTCGTCGGCGAGTTCCGCCAGCTGCACCGTCCGTCGCCCTCACCCGCCGAGACGAGTAATAAGCGCCACCACGGGTACGAGCCGGGCGTGGCGGCGATCAGCGACTACGCGCTTCTCGGGGACTGCCACGGGGCCGCGTTGGTGTCGTCGGACGGGTCCGTGGACTGGTGGTGCCCGGCGCGGTTCGACGCGCCGAGCGTGTTCGCGCGCCTGCTCGACCCTGCCGGAGGCCACTGGTCGATCCGGCCGTCCGGGCGGTACACGACGACCCGCCACTACGTGGACGGGACGATGGCCGTCCGCACGGAGTTCCGTACCGAGGACGGGGTGCTGCGGCTGACCGACGCCCTCAGCCTGGGCGCGGGGGAGCGCGGCCACCGCATCGGCTTCACCTCTCCGCACGTCTTGATACGTCAGGTGGAGGTGCTCGCTGGTGCGGTGGAGGTGGCGGTCGAGGTCGCGGCCCGACCGGAGTACGGCCTGGTCAGCCCCACCGTGACCGGCGTGGCGACCGGGATCGAGCTGACCGGCGGTGCCGACCGGCTGCTGCTTACCAGCGATCACGAGCTGACCGTCGACGGGTGCCTGGTGACCGGGCGGTTCACGCTCACCGAGGGTCAGGACGCGGTGTTCGCGCTGCACCACCGCCGCGCCGCAGACCCGATGGCGGCGCTGCTCGACGGCCGTGCGGCCCTGCGGGACACGGTCGCCGGCTGGCAGTCGTGGGACCGCATCCATCAGGGCTACCAGGGGCCCTACCGGGAAGAGGTCCGGCGCAGCGCGCTGGTGCTGCAGGCGCTGACCTACCAGCCCACCGGTGCGGTGATCGCCGCGCCCACCACCTCGTTGCCGGAGGAGGTCGGCGGGACGGCGAACTGGGACTACCGGTTCGGCTGGCTGCGCGACGGCAGCTTCACCCTGAAGGCCCTGTGGGTCGCCGCCTGCCCCGACGAGGCCCACCGGTTCTTCGACTGGAAGGCGGCGTCGGTGGGTTCGGTGGCCGCCGAGGACCACGTGCCGATCATGCTCGGTGCGGGCGGTGAACGCGATCTGACCGAACACATTCTGGAACACCTCGACGGCTACCAGGGCAGCCGGCCGGTGCGGGTCGGCAACGACGCCTGGCGGCAGCGGCAACTCGACGTGCTCGGCGAGATCATGGAGTGCGCGTGGATCCTGCGGGAGCGGCTGGGGGACCTGTCGCCCGCGGCCTCGGCGCTGCTGCGCTCACTGGCCGACCGGGCGGCCGACACCTGGCCGGAGGTCGACGCCGGCATCTGGGAGGGGCGGGAGGGCGAGCGGCACTATCTGACCTCGAAGCTGATGTGCTGGGTGGCCCTCGACCGGGCAATCCGGCTGGCGCCGCTGTTGGACGCCGAGGCGGAGGTCCCCCGGTGGTCGCGGGCGATGGAGCAGCTCCGTACGGCGATCCTCACCACGGGCTGGAGCACCTCGGTCGGGGCGTTCACCGGCGCCTTCGGGTCCGACCACCTCGACGCCGGAGTCCTCGTCATGCCGATCGTCGGATTCCTCCCCGGCGACGACGACCGGGTCCTGGCAACCGTGGACGCCATCGAACGCGACCTGGTCCGGGACGGCCTGGTGCAACGCTGGACCGGATCGGGTGACGAGGGCGCCTTCGTCATCTGCTCGTACTGGCTGGTGGAGGCGCTGGTGCTGGCCGGACGGACCGAGCGGGCCCGACAGATCTTCGAGATGGTCACCGCCCGGGCAAATGATCTCGGTCTGCTGTCGGAGGAGATCGACCGGCGCGACGGCAGCCTCATCGGGAACTTTCCCCAGGCGCTGTCCCACATCGGCCTCATCAACGCGGCATGGGCCATCGCGCAGGGCGAGGCGGGCGGCAACGGGTCGTAGGTGCGCGGTGCCGCCCGCGCGGCGGGGCCGTGTCACGCGGCCACCTCCGTCCCGGTTAGCGCCACGACGAGCGGGTAAGCCCGGCGGGACACCGATCTGCGGAGGGAGCACCCTGATGACCGGACGGCTGCACGGGAGGACCGCCCTGATCACGGGCTCAGACTCGGGCATCGGGCAGGCGACCGCCATCGAGTTCGGCCGGGAGGGCGCCGACGTGGTGGTGCACTACCTGCACGACCACGCGGGGGCCAACCACACCAAGGCCGAGATCGAGAAGGCCGGTCGGCGTGCTGTGGTGGTGCAGGGTGACATCAGCGTCGAGCACCAGGTCGAGGCGATGTTCGACGAGGCGTTCGCCGAGTTCGGCACCCTGGACATCCTGATGAACAACGCCGGCGTGGACGCCTCCGGCATCTTCGTGGCGGACCTGGACACCGAAACCTGGGACCGGGCCATCCGTACCAACGTCTACGGTGCGTTCTTCTGCTCCCGGCGGTTCGTGCGGCACCGCCGCGACCAGGGCGGATACGGCAAGATCATCAACATCACCTCGATCCACCAGGAGGTGGCCCGCGCCGGCGGCGCGGACTACGACACCTGCAAGGGCGCCCTGCTCGAATTCGCCAAGAGCCTCGCCCTGGAGGTCGCCCCGATGCACATGAACGTCAACAACATCGGCCCGGGGATGGTGCTCACCCCGTTCAACCAGCGGGCCATCGACGACCCCCAGTACCTTGAGGAACAGGTGCAGACCATCCCCTGGAAGCGGGCCGCCCAGCCGCAGGAGATCGCCAAGGTGGCGGTCTTCCTGGCCAGCGACGACGCCGAGTACGTCACCGGGTCGACCTACTTCATCGACGGCGGACTGATGCAGAATCAGGGCCAGGGGGCGTGAGCCCACGACAGTGACCTGAGCGCATCGATCATCTACTATCGACGGCGGCTGGAGCCGAGCGGTCGAAGAGGTGTCCATGCGCAACGCAAGGCTGTCCCTTGTCGCCGTACCGTGTCTGCTGGCGGCGTCCGTGCTGGCCGTGCCGTCGCCCGCCGAGGGCGGCGCTGAGACACCGACACCGCGGCTGACCGGCTCCCACCTCGCCGCCTCCTGGGCCGGGCCGCTCAGCACCCGCGGACGGTACATCGTCGACGCGCACGGCAACCGGTTCAAGCTGAAGTCGGGCAACTGGCACGGCGCCAGCGGCACCTGGAACGGCAGTGGTGATGCCGCAAACCCGGCCAACCACCATGCCGGCGAGAAGTCCGATCAGCTGCCGCTGGGGCTGGACCGCGCGCCGATGGCCGACATCGTCGCCAGCTTCCGCGGGTTGGGCCTCAACAGCATCCGGCTCCCGTTCTCCAACGAGATGATCCGCGACGCCCGCCCCGTGCCGGACGCGTCGGTCCGGGCCAACCCGCAGCTTCGTGGAAGAACCCCCTTGCAGGTGTACGACGAGGCGATCCGCGTCCTGACCGACGAGGGATTCGCGGTGATCCTCAACAACCACACGAACACGTCGAGATGGTGCTGCGGGGTCGACGGCAACGAACGGTGGAACGCGAGCCAGAGCACCCACCAGTGGGAGCAGGACTGGCTGTTCATGGCCCGCAGGTACGCCGGCAACCCGCGGGTGGTCGGCGCCGACCTCTACAACGAGGTGCGCCGCAGCATTCTCGACGACCCGAACTGGGGGCTCGGCGACCGCCACGACTGGCACGCCGCCGCGCAGCGGGCCGGGGACCGCATCCTCACCGAGGCCAACCCGGACCTGCTGATCATCGTGGAGGGCATCAACTGGACCGGGCTGCCGGTGGACGGCCTGCCGCACGGGCGGCCCACGCTCGAACCGGTCGGCCGGCTGTCGCACACCCTGGTCAGGTCGAACAAGCTCGTCTACTCCGCGCACTTCTACGGCTACACCGGGCCGAACCACAGCGGCGCCACCGGGATCGGGGAGACCAGCGATCCGCGTTACCAGGACCTGACCCGTGACCAGCTCTTCGACACCGTACGGCGGCAGGCGCTGTATGTCGCGCTCGACGGAGATCGGCACTTCACCGCCCCGGTGTGGATCAGCGAATTCGGGGTCGGCGGCCGCGACAACACGGACCAGAAATCACGGGACTGGTTCCGCAACTTCGTCGACCTGCTCGTCGCCACCGACGCCGACTTCGCCTACTGGCCGCTGGTGGGCTGGCACGACAACCGTCGCGGCAACGGCTGGGCGCTGATGCACTGGGATGCGGCGGGTAACCGGATGGGCCTCTACGACGGCGACGACTGGCGTGCCGACGCCTGGCTGCGTCTGGTCGGGACCGGTGCCACCGGCCCCGTCGCCCCGGTGCGAACCTGGTCGATGCTCACCCTCGACCACGCCGACTTCAACCAGTCGCTGCGCATGCGCGCGCAGCCGGACTGGGACTCCGGCGCCCGCAAGGCGGTGTGCCCGGACGGCCAGCGGCTCGTCGGCCTGAGCCGTACCGGTAACCGGGGCCTGTGCCACGACGCCCCGGACGCCGCCGGCCACCTCGTGGTACGCGACGAGTCCCACGTGGACGTCGACTGGGCGTCCGGCTTCACCAAACTCCAGTGCCCGCCGGGGAAGACCATCACCGGGTACGCGGTCCGTGGCGCCAACCTGTCCTCCGTGCTGTGCCGCGACGCCGGGGTGGCGATCGGCGGCAACAGTCGGGTCGTCTGGTTCGACCGTGGTGACAACCGCCCGGCCGGCGGCCCGGGTGGCGACTTCGCCACCGGCCACTACAAGGGTCAGTGCGCTCAGCACGAACACCTCGCGGGGGTCGCCTACCGCAGCTGGATCTGGTCGCCCGGCAAAGAGCCCGACGCGCTGCTGTGCCGGGGGTGAGCGGCGGCCGGTTGATCCTGCGCGGTCACCTGATCCGGGGTGTCCGGCACCGGGCCGCCCGAAACGGTGATGCCGCCCGTCCGACCACGGTCGGACGGGCGGCGCTCAATCCCCCCAGTTCGGTGCAGCCCGCGTTCAGCAGAGCCCGTTGCAACCGTCCGGATTCGGCGGCGGACCCGCCAGCCACGGAGCCGGCATGCCGGGCAGGATTTCCGGCTGCGCCGTGCTGATCCTCGGCTCCGAGAAGACCGTGTTGTAGGCGGTGGCGGTCTCGTCGACGTAGATGATCCCGCTCAGCTTGTTCTCCGGGATCTTTCCGTTGGCGTACGGCGGCGTCCAGTTGCGCACCATGGTGATGTTGGCGCCGAGGATCCGGGTCAGCCCGCCGCTCACCTTGACCGCGGCGACCCGGTCGTCGGAGTAGTCGGGGTTGACGTACCCGTGATCGTTCTCGGGGTTGCCGTGTCCGGTGCCGTCGTCCCCGTCGTCGTCGCCGGTGTCGCCGCCGCCACCGTGGTCGCCGCCGGCCGGCTTGTCGTCGTCGGAGTCGTAGTGGCTGTTGATGCCGTCGGCGCAGCTGCCGCTCGCGTCGCAGGTGGTGATGGTCTGGCCGGCGGAGGTGTGCGTCGCGCTGTTGAAGATCACCGCCTCCTGTTTGATCGTCCCGAGTAGGTTGCCGTCCTCGTCGTAGACGTAGAACGTCGTTTCGATCAACGTGTCGGACTGGCCGTTGTGCACCCGGCTCTTCTGCTTGGTCTCGCTGATCAGCCGGCCCTTGTCGTCGAAGACCATCACGAGGTCGTCGGTGTAGGTGCCGTCCTTCCCGCTCCGTTCCTCGCGCTGGTGGAAGATCGTGTTGCCCTCCGACTTGTCGGCGTTGACGTGGTGCCGGACGGAGCCCCCCGGCACCAGCTCGACGTTGTCAAACGACCCGTCGGCGTAGTGCACGCGGTGGTCGGTGTCGCCGAACCAGAACCTCTCGGTCCGCACGATGCCGCCGTACGCGGCCGGGCTGTGCGCCGTCTCTCCGGGCGTGAACTCGGCGAAGTGCGACTCGAACGGGGTGATCACGGTGCTTATCGGGTCGCCGGCGGTCTGCGACCTCTTGCCGAGACCGATCGCCACGCCGTCGCGCTCCACCGACAGCTTCAGGTCGTCGAACTGCTTCAGGTTGATACCCAGGCGGCTGTAGGTGTCCTTGCGGACCGGCATTGCGAAGATCCCCAGGGCGGGGGTGCCGGTCGTCCTCTCCTTGAGCGCGAGGAGCTCGTCCGGGAACGCGATGAAGCTGCCGCGCCCGTACGCGAAGGACGGCAGCTTGTCGACCGACGCCAGCTCGACGGCGACCTGGAGAGTCGGGTAGCTCCCGGGGTCGTACGGGTCGGTGCCCGCCGCCAGCTCGTCGGCGTCGCTGAAGCCGTCGTTGTCGCTGTCGACGACCCGCCAGGAGAGGTAGCAGCCGGTCGGGTCACAGACTCGGGCGTACGAGAGCCGGGGCGGCTTGGACGGCTTGTCGGCCGATGCGGCAGTGGTCGGGGCCGTCACCGCCAGAGGTATGGCGAACAGGGCGGCGGCCGCCAACGCCACCCTCTTCCGATTGCGAAGGATCATGGGCCGTACGGTCGCACCATCATCGCCGCGGAAGCCGCCCTCTGTCGGCAACCGGGCAGGGTTTGGGCATCCTGGGGAAACCCCTGGCTAGGGCGGGTACGAAGGTGGCTGAGGTGGAGATCGACCGGCGCGCGCATCGGGAGCCGGAGGACGCCGACCGGCTGCTGGCCGCCGCCGACCGGGCCGGCGATCCGGTGACCGCCGCCCGCCTGGTGGCAGAGGCGTTCCTCGCCGTGTCCCGTACCGCCGACCCGGCCACCCTGCCGCCGATCGTACGGCGACTGGCGAACCTGCGGGCCCGGCCGGCTCAGCCGGAGGTCGAGTTCCTCTACCACGCCATCGCGTGTGCGGTCGGCGCCCGTACCGGCCGGCGGCTGGCGCCCCGCGACACGGACGCGGCGCTGCGCCTGTTCACCGCCGAGGGACTGCACGACGATCCGCTGTACGTGGAGTGCGCGATGGTCGCCACATTGAGCGCGCTGCGGCCCGACCGGGTACGACCGACGTTCGCCGCCCTCGTCGAGCCGTGGGCGTCGGGTGACCCGGCCGATGCGGCCCGGCAGGCCCGGTTCACCACGATGCTCGGCATGGGCGACGCCTGGTCCGGCGACCTGCTGCGCGGCCGGGCGACGCTGCGCCGCGCACACGCGTACGCCGTCGAGGCCGGGCGGCTCGACCTCCAGGCCGAGATCGTGTCGTGGCTGGCCAAGTGCGAGGCGCTCTGCGGCGATCTGGCGGAGTCGCGGCGCTGCCTGGCCGAGGCGCGGGTGCTCGCGGCCAGGTCCGGCTCCGCGTGGGTCGGGTTCCACATCGCCGAGTGCGCCGCCGCCCTGCACCTGGCCAGCGGCGACGTCGAGGCGTGGGTCGGCGTCGTCGAACGCCTGGTCAACTCCGCCGTCGGGAGCAACTCCGGCCTGGTCTTCGAACACCGCTGGGAACTCGCCACCCACCACGCGCTGCGCGGCGACGCCGCCGCCGCGCAGGCGGTCATCGAGTCCATCCAGGATCCGCCGCTGGACTGGCCGGGTGCGCCGGCGCTGCCCGCCTGGCGGGCGTGGATCACCGGCCCGGCCGACCCGGTCGCGATGGCCTGGCTCGAACGGGCGCTCGCCGGGCTCAACCGGCCGGTGGAACGGCTGTCGCGGGCCCGGCTGGCCTGGCTGCTCGGCGCCCAGCACGCCCGCCTCGGCCGGCGCGCCGACGCGATCCGGTTGCTGGAGCTGGCGAGCAGCGAGTACGCGGCGACCGGTGCCGCCGGCCTGCTCGCCCGCGTCGCCGCCGATCTCCAATCGGTCACCGAGGTGAGCGGCTTCGCCACTACGCTGCCGGGCCGCGCCGCCCGGACGGCCGAGTCGTCGCCAGCGGAATCGACCGAGCCCGCCGGCCCGGCGGAGGTCGATGCCGAGGGCGGCGCGGACCCCGGCACCCGGCTGACCGCGACGGAGAGCCGGGTCGCGGCCGCCGTCGCCGACGGACTCAGCAACCAGGAGGCGGCCCGGCGGCTGTCGGTGTCGGCCAAGACGATCGAGTTCCATCTCGGCAACATCTACCGCAAGCTCGGCGTACGTAACCGGACCGAACTGGCCCGGCACCTGTTGCGCTGACCCGGCCGTCGACTCGCCTCAGGCGAACCGGGCCGGGTCACCGGCGCCGACCCTGACGATCTCCGGCTCGCCGCCGGAGAAGTCGACCACCGTGGTCGGTTCGGTGCCGCAGTCACCCGCGTCGACCACCGCGTCCACGGCGTGGTCGAGGCGTTCCTTGATCTCCCAGCCCTGGGTCATCGGCTCGTCGTCGCCGGGCAGCAGGAGCGTGCTGGACAACAACGGCTCGCCCAGCTCGTCGAGGAGTGCACGGGTGACCGGATGCGCGGGGATGCGTACGCCGACGGTCTTCTTGCGCGGGTGCAGCAGCCGGCGCGGCACCTCCTTCGTGGCGGGCAGGATGAAGGTGTAGCGGCCCGGGGTGGCCGCCTTCACCGCACGGAACACCGCGTTATCGAGTTGCACGAACTGGCCGAGTTGGCCGAAATCGCGGCATACCAGGGTGAAGTGATGGTCGCTGCCGAGGTGGCGGATCTCCCGGATCCGGTCCATGCCGTCCTTGTTGCCGAGCTGGCTGCCCAGGGCGAAGCACGAGTCCGTGGGGTAGGCGATCAGCCCGTCCCGGCGGACGATGTCGACCACCTGACCGACGGTGCGCGGCTGCGGGTTGTCCGGGTGCACGTCGAAGTACCTCGCCATGAGCGGTAGCTTAGAGCGACGCGCGGAACTGTCGCTTTGGCGACAGTCTCCACCGGCCTTAAAGGTCGACGTTCATCGTTGTCTGTATGGTCGTACGCGCTCCCGGCGGCGGCTTCGGGGACATGCTCAGGTATCCCGCGATGCCCACCCCGGTACGGGTCACCGTGCTCGTCTTCGCGCTGCTGTCGCTGCTGTTCGCCCTGGCGACGGTGCACCGGACGCTGGCCGAGGGCGGCTCGATCGGCGCCGCCGTCTTCTTCGCCGTGATGGCCACGGCGTGCACGCTGGTGGCGGTCAGCCTGGCCGTCCGCCGCCCGTGGGCGCCCTACCCGGCGTACGCCCTGGCGGGCCTGCTGGCCACCGCCTCGCTCGGTCTCTTCGGCGCGATCACCTTCGTCGGCCTGGGACTGCTGGTCTGGGTCGTCTGCGCCCTCAACATCCGCGCCTCCCGGGACTGGTTCAGCGGGCGTCGTCGGCTGCGCTGACGTCCCGGGGGCCGTCGCGCGGACGGTGGTCCCGCCCGGGGTGGTCATTGCGGCCTCCCCGGGCGGGCGTGTGGCTACGCGGCGGGGGAGGCCCCCGCCGGCTCCTCGTCGGTCTCGGCGTTGTCCGTCTCGGCGTCGTCGGTCTCAGCCTTGGTGGCCTTCTCCGTCTCGACGGCGGCTGCCTCGACCGCCGGGGCGGCCTTCGGATTGACCCAGGAGAACTCGATCTCGATCGAGAACTCGTCGTTGCCCTCCTGCTCGATCTCCAGCTCGCAGTACACCTGGTCGGCGACGGCGACCGTCCCCGCCGCCCCGTAGAAGATCTGCCCGGTCTCCAGCTGGCTTGCGACCTGACGCAGCCACGCCGCCAGGTCCGCGCGCGACACGGTCCGGGCGTCCTCGTAGATATCCATCCCGACATGTTGACATTCGCTGGGACGA
>NZ_JBFBAO010000213.1:0-12136 GCF_040682255.1 Micromonospora sp. NPDC051296
GGTGCTCGCGCCGAACGCGTACGCCCGGCAGGGCTACCTGGCCGGTGCCGACGCGCTGCGGGCGGCCGACCTGAACACCGCCTTCGCCGACCCGCGGGTACGCGGGGTGGTCTGCACCCGCGGCGGCTACGGCGCGCAGCGGGTGGTGGACGCGATCGACCTTGAGGCGGTCCGCCGTGACCCGAAGGTGGTGGCCGGCTTCTCCGACATCACCGCCCTGCAACTGGCGCTGTGGCGGGGCGCCCGGCTGGCCGGGGTGCACGGGCCGGGGGCCGCCTGGCGGGACGAGCGCACCCCGCTGTCCTCGGCGGAGTCCCTGCACGCGGCGTTGACCACCACCGAACCGGTCACCGTACGCGCCGTCGAGGGCGAGGAGACCTTCGGCGTACGCGTGCCGGGGCGAGCCGTGGGCCGGCTGCTCGGCGGCAACCTCTGCCTGGTGGCGGCCTCGCTGGGTACCCCGGACATGCCCGACCTGACCGGGGCGGTGCTGCTGCTGGAGGACGTGCAGGAGCCGCCGTACAAGGTCGACCGGATGCTGACCCAGCTGCGCCGGGCCGGCGTGCTGGACGGGCTGGCCGGGGTGGCGGTGGGCCAGTTCACCGACTGCGCGGACGGCTGGGAGGTCGGCGTCGCCGACGTCCTCACCGAGCGCCTCGGCGACCTGGGTGTGCCGGTGCTGGGCGGCCTGCCGATCGGCCACGGCCCCGGTCAGCTCACCGTCCCGGTCGGCACGCTGGCCACCCTCGACACCGACGCCGGCACGCTGACCGTCGCCCCCGCCGTCCGCTGAAGCGTCGAAGCTGCCGGTTCGTCCGGTTCGCCGGGCTGGATTGCCAGCTCGCTGACAGCTTCGGCACGGGTCACCCCCAGACACGGCCGTCACTGTCGGTGACGTCAACGCACACCGACGAGTTGGAGGATCGATGTCCCGCACGATCTCGAAGAAGCACCTGCTGGCCGGGCTGGCCGCCGCGGGCGTACTCGGCGTGGGGATCGCCGCTCCCACCGTGGCCCTCGCGGACGACAAGAGCACCCCGAGCGCCAGCGCGAGCGCCGAGGACCAGCAGGACAGCCAGCGGCCGGAGCGCACGGAGCAGCGACAGGCGTTCGCCGAGGAGCTGGCCCAGGAACTCGGCGTACCCACCGAGAAGGTGACCGCAGCGCTGGAGAAGCTCCGCGAGCAGCACAAGTCGCAGGGGCGGCCGGACGGCGAGCACCGTGAGGGCCGCGGCGGGGAACGCGGACCGAAGGGCTCCGCCGAGGACCGCAAGGAGGCGCTGGCCGAGCGGCTCGCGCAGGCGGTCAAGGACGGCAAGCTCACCCAGGAGCAGGCCGACGCGATCACGGCGGCCGTGGAGGCCGGTGTGTTCGGCGGGCCGGGCGGCTGGGGCGGCCCGGGTGGCCGTGGCGGTCAGGACGCTGCCGGCAAGTGACGCCGGTGCCCGCGGGCCGGCGTCGTCAGACGTCGGCCTCGGGCTCCGCCGCGCCCCCGTCCGGTCGGCCCGGCGCGGACGGGGGCCGCTGGCCCTCCGTCAGCAGTCGCAGTCGCCGTACCAGGTCGGGCCGCTGCCGCCCGTACCGCTCCTCGAACACGGCCAGCACCGACTGCGGCACAGCGAGTCCGTTGCCCCACTCGTGCAGGTACAACAGCGTCTCCGCGAACGCCACGTCGATGGGCATCGGGAGCGCGGTGCCGATCTGTACCCTCAGCCACCTGTTCGCGTCGACGTCCATCACCCGATCGGCGCACCGCAACGACGCGACCCTCACCTCCGGGTGAGCCAGCAGGTCTCCGGCGGCCACCAGGACCGTCGTCACCACCGTGGCGGACGCCTCGTGATCCTGGGCTAGACGGTCGAGCAGCAGCCGCAGGTAGGCCGCCCGGTCCCAGTCCTCCACCAGTCCGGCGGCGGCCACCACCAGCTTGACGCACCGCAGGTACACCTCCAGGCGATGCTGCTCGGTCGCCGGACGTAGCGGGAGCAGCCAGGCCTCGATCAGCGCGTGTCCGACCGAGGAGGTCGCGCTGCCGCCCAGCTCCGGGAAAGTGGCGAGAGCCGTCTGGAGCTGGGCGTACACCGGCTCCACCGCGTGTACCGCGAGCGCGACGGCCGCGTCGCAGCTCAGGTGGGCCGTCCGCAACAGCCGGGCCACCTCCTCCGGCGCGACGCGGTAGCCGTGCCCCGGGCGGGTCGCCGCACCGAGCGTCCAACCGAGGTCCAGGTCCGGCGGCAACGCGAACCGCTCGTCGGACCAGATCCGGACGTCCCGGTCGGCCCCCCGTCCCAGGCGTTCCAGCGCCAGCAGGTCGTTGAGGTCACTCCACTCGTCGGGATCGAGCTGGGACCGCCAGAGACCAACCTCGGCCCGCCACGCGTCGGCCGGATCGGCCGCTTCCGGGAACAGCCCCCGGCCGGTCACCTCACCGGCGGCGACGAGGATCAGCAGCAGGAGGTTGGCGCCGTAGGCGGCGTAGCGGGCGGGCACCCGCAGACGGCGGGGCCGGTAGCCGTCGAAGTGGCGGGTGCCAGTCGCGTGCGGCGCGGCCTGGAACAGCCGTAACAGCAGCTCCGCCCAGGCCGCCCGGTACGCCTCGTCCCGGCCGGCCAGCCGCTCGGTGAGGAAGGCAAGCACCGTGGTCCGGGTGCTGAGCACGGCGTACGAGAGCAGGGCGTGCAGCAGGTCGTCGTCGACCCGCTCGCCACCCCAGCCCAGGCCGGTCGAGTCGTACCGGTGCACCAGTTCGTCGACCACCTGACCGGTGAACCGGGCGACGAGATACTCGCCGAAGGTGGCGTGCAGGAACTCGTACGTCTCGCGGTGCGCGTCAACGGCCGAGGCGCGGGCGCGGTGGATGAAGAAAAACCGGCCCAGCAGCAGTTCGGCGGGGGCCAGCGAGGGGCGCAGCCCGACACGTTCCCCGTCCGGCGTCCCGATAAACCTCAGCGCGGTCAGGTCGGCGTCCAACTCCGCCGAGGTGACCCACTGGGCACCCCGGTTGAACATCGCGAACGCGACCACGGCCAGCCGGCGCAGTTCCTCCTCGACGGCCTGGTCGAGCATCCGCTCCGGCAGCCCGACGCGGTGCTTGGCCACCTCGCGCCGGGCGAACCGGCTCAGCAACCGCTCGTACAACTCCCCTCGGCGCAGGTCACCCGCCTGGCGCAACTCGCCGCCCTCGGCGTCGTAGAGAGCCAGCATCAGCAGCAGCAGCGGCTGTTCCGCCAGCTCGCGGTGGGACAGCACGGTCGCCCGGTCCAGCGGGCAGGTCCCGACGGCCCGAAAGGCGGCCGCGTTGACCCGGTTCCAGGTGTCGACCCAGGCGGCCACCCGGGCGTCGTCGAAGGGTTCCAGCCGGATCGCGACCGTCCCGGTTGGCGGCTGGGCCCGGTCGGCCACGCTGGTCCGGCTGGTGACCAGCACGGCCACCGGCCGCCCCTGGTCGGCCTCTCGGGTCTGGAACGCGGCGACGCGGCGCAGGTAGTCGGTCTGGCTGACGCCGGTGGCTTGGAGCAGTTCGTCGAAGCCGTCGAGCAGCACCACCGGGAGTGCGTCCCCGGCCGAGCGTGCCAATGCCGGCCAGTCGATCCGCTCTCCGGTGTCCTTGCGGATCGCCTGCTCCATCTGGTCCTGGAGGTCGGCGTCCGCGTCGACCTCGCGGAGTACCACCCGGACCACCAGGAAATCGGCCGCCGGCAGCCGCGCGGCGACGATCCGGGTGAACACCGACTTGCCCGAGCCGGGTTGCCCGAGCACTAGCAGCGGTGCCCGGGTGGCACCGGACGAGGTGAGGTGAACCACGAGCGACTGCCACAGGTCGTCACGCACCGGCTGGTCGCGCCACCACTGCTCGTCGCTCGGGCGGACGCCCGGGTGCAGCTCGGCGATCCGGCACAGCGGCGGGACGTACGCCGCACCGAGAGTCGGCACGGTCAGCCCGGCCGGTATGTCACCAGAGGTGAGGATCGGCCGGCGCAGTTCGGCGGCGTACGCGGCGGCGAGCCCGGCGCGGCGGCCGTCCGGTAGGCCGCCCGTGGACAGCGCGGTCAGGGCACGCTGGAGTTCGTCCAGCCCGAGGGCCAGTTGCCGAAGTTCTTCCCGGGTCGCCTGGTGCTCGTGCAGGCCGAGCCAGAACGACACCTCGGGGAAGTCGACGGCCAGCCGGGTCAGCAGCTCCCGGTGCCGGTCGACGGCAACGGGCGGCAGCGCCTTCAGCGCGGTGCGGGTCTCTACCCACCGCGCCTCACTGAGCGCTTCGACGACGGCGAGTCCGCGCAGGAAGTCCCCGAGGAATAATGAGAGCCCGTCGTAGTACCGGAACAACTCGATCCGCAGGGCCGAGTACGGCAGGTGTGGGCCGGGCACCGGGGCTGCGGTGGCGAACAGCGCGGCGGTGACGTCGTCGGCGGCGAACCGGGCCCCCGCCAGCGACAACTGCTCGGCCCGGGTGATCCGGGCCGCCGCGAAGTCGAACGGCAGGCCGAGCTCGCCGAGGGTCTCGAAGAACGCGGTGACTGCGAGCACCGCGTGCGCGGCCTCCAGCCGTTGCGTCCGGCCGTACCGCGACAGGCCGGTGCGCCGCTCCGACACGGTACGCACCAGCTCGTGACCGAGCCGGATGAGATCCGCCCTGGCGTCGAGGAGACCGAGCAGCGCCGGCACCGGCACCGAGGCGCCCAGCAGCGCTCCCCCGGTCAGCGTGTCGAGCCGTTCGACGAATGGACTCTTCTCCCCGCCGAGCAGGCGTACGGCGTCGGCGTAGCCGAGCGTGTCGGGCACCGTGGTCCTCCTCCCCAGGTACGGCAGACCCGCCAGCATGCCCGGACCGGGCAACCCGCACTGCCGGGTAGCCGGACCAGACTATGTGGACGTTCCCGCGGTGCCGGGGTTCAGGCGATGCAGGCGCAGACGATCAGCGCGGCACCGAAGTGGGTGGCGGCGCTGACCCGGGCCACCGGGTGCGGCTCGTCGGAGCAGATGACCTCGCCGAGCCGGCCAGGGGTGAGCAGGTCCAGCACGAGGAAGGCCAGCGCCATGATGGCCAGGCCGACCAGCCCGAAGATCACCGTCGAGGCCAGCCCCTTGGCGAAGTCGCTGTAGCTGGTCAGGATCGCGGTGAACACGATCCCGGCGATGCCCAGCTGGTTGGCGGCGAGCAGCAGACCGGCGTTCGCGTTGCGGCGGATCCAGATCAGTTCCCGCAGCTTGCCCGGTGTGAGCAGGTCGACCAGCACGAAGCCGGCGGCCATCAGGCCGACCCCGACGACCCCGAACACCACGCTCTGCCAGGCTCCGCTGAGCAGATCCTCCAGCACCGACTGCCTCCCCGACCGTCTCCGGCCGGCGGGTGCCGGCACGGTGATCGAGACGATAGCGGCCGGACGCAACGCCCGGTGCCGGGCCCTTCGCGGGACCCGGCCGCCGCCGGCAGCTACAGCGACAGGTAGCGCTGGCGCTCGTACGGGGTGACCTCGCGGCGGTACTGCTCCCACTCGGCGCGCTTGTTGCGCAGGAAGAAGTCGAAGACGTGCTCGCCGAGCACCTCGGCGACCAGCTCCGAACCGGCCATCACGTCGATCGCCTCGGCGAGGTTCTCCGGCAGCGGCTCGTACCCCATCGCCCGCCGCTCGGCGCTGGTCAGCGACCACACGTCGTCCTCGGCGCCCGGCGGCAGCTCGTACCCCTCCTCGATGCCCTTCATCCCGGCACCGAGCAGCACCGCGAAGGCCAGGTACGGGTTGGCGGCCGAGTCGGGCGAGCGGATCTCCACCCGGGCGGAGTTCGGCTTGCCGTACGCCGGGACGCGGACCAGCGCGGAACGGTTCAGGTGACCCCAGCAGACGTACGCGGGGCTTTCGGTGACCCGGTCCGGCAGCGCCTGCGGGAACAGCCGCTTGTACGAGTTGACCCACTGGTTGGTGACCGCGGTGTACTCGCGGGCGTGGGTCAACAGCCCGGCGATGAACGCCCGGGCCACTTTGGACAGCTTCATCGGGTCGCTGGCGTCGTGGAACGCGTTGCGCTCCCCCTCGAACAGCGACAGGTGGGTGTGCATCCCGCTGCCGGGCTGGTCGGTGAACGGCTTGGGCATGAAGGTGGCCTGCACCCCGGTGGAGAGGGCCACCTCCTTGACCACGTGCCGGAAGGTCATGATGTTGTCGGCGGTGGTCAGCGCGTCCGCGTAGCGCAGGTCGATCTCCTGCTGGCCGGGGGCGACCTCGTGGTGGCTGAACTCGACCGAGATGCCGATCCGCTCCAGCGCCAGCACCCCCTGGCGGCGGAAGTCCCGCGCCACCGCGTGGGTGGTGTGCTCGAAGTAGCCGCCGGTGTCCACCGGAACCGGCACCGAGCCGTCCATCGGCCCGTTCTCCAGCAGGAAGAACTCGATCTCGGGGTGGGTGTAGAAGGTGAAGCCCTTCTCCGCCGCCTTGGACAGCGCCCGGCGCAGCACGTGCCGGGGGTCGGCCCAGGACGGGCCGCCGTCGGGGAGCAGGATGTCGCAGAACATCCGGGCGCTCTCGCCGCTGACCCCGCCCTCGAACGGAAAGACCTGGAAGGTGGTCGGGTCGGGCATGGCGACCATGTCCGACTCGAAGACCCGGGCGAAGCCCTCGATGGCCGAGCCGTCGAACCCGATGCCCTCCTCGAAGGCGGCCTCCAGCTCGGCGGGGGCGACGGACACGCTCTTGAGCGTGCCGAGCACGTCGGTGAACCAGAGCCGGACGAAGCGGATATCCCGCTCTTCCAGCGTACGGAGGACGAACTCCTGCTGACGGTCCACTGCCCCAACCTTCCGCGACACGCTCTGTCCGCCTGCGACCGGGCCCCGCCCGGACTGACCGACCAGTCTCCACCGGCCCGATTACGCAGACGTTACGCGAACCGCCGCCGCCGCGTCCCGGCCAGTCCCGACCGGCGGTCGCCGACCTGCCGGCGAACCGGCGTCCGGCCACGCCGGGCGCCGCCGGTGCCCGGGGTCTGCCCGCGCCCCGCGTGTCGGCCGCATCCCGCTGCGGCAAGATGAGGGCATGCCCACCCTGCGTCTCGCCCTGTGCCAGGTCAACCCCAGCGTCGGCGACATCAGCGGCAACGCCGAGCACGTCCGCGCCTGGACCCGCCGGGCCGCCGACGCCGGTGCCCAGCTGGTCCTGTTTCCGGAGATGATGTTGACCGGCTACCCGGTGGAGGACCTGGTCTTCCGGCGGTCCTTCGTCGCCGCGTCGAAGGCGGCGCTCGACCGGCTCGCCGCCGACCTGGCCGCGGACGGGCTGGGCGAGCTGCCGGTCGTGGTCGGCTACCTCGACGCCGACGGCCCACCGCAGGTCAGCGGGGACGCCGAGCCGGGTCGAGGGGCCCGCAACGCGGCCGCGCTGCTGCACCGGGGCAAGGTGGTGGCCAGCTACTTCAAGCACCACCTGCCCAACTACGGCGTCTTCGACGAGGACCGCTACTTCGTGCCCGGCGGCATGCTCACCGTGGTCCGCCTCGGCGGGGTGGACGTGGCGCTGACCATCTGCGAGGACCTGTGGCAGGCCGGCGGCCCGTTCGCCGCCGCCCGGCAGGTCGGGGTCGGGCTGGTGGTCAACATCAACGGTTCGCCGTACGAGCTGAACAAGGATGACATCCGGCTGCCGCTGGTCCGTCGCCGGGCCGCCGAGGCCGGGGCCACCATCGCGTACGTCAACATGATCGGCGGCCAGGACGAACTGGTCTTCGAGGGCGACTCGATGATCGTCGCGGCGGACGGGACGCTGCTGACCCGGGCGCCCCAGTTCGTCGAGCATCTGCTCGTGCACGACGTGCAGCTGCCCGAGGCAACCGAGCGCGGCGGGCACGCGGCGGCGGACGAGACGGACGGCGTGGAACTCGCCGACGGGCTGCGGGTGGTGCGCCGTACCGTCGACGGCATCCCGCCGGCACCGACCGGTCCGGCGGCAGCCGGCGGGATCATCGAGCCGGTCGCCGACGAGGCCGAGGTGTGGCAGGCGCTGGTGCTCGGGCTGCGGGACTACGTCGACAAGAACCGCTTCCCCTCGGTGGTGCTCGGGCTGTCCGGCGGCATCGACTCGGCGGTCGTCGCGGCCATCGCGGTGGACGCGCTCGGTCCCGACCGGGTGGTCGGGGTCTCCCTGCCCAGCCAGCACTCCTCCGAGCACAGCCGGGAGGACGCGGCCGACCTGGCCAAGCGCACCGGGCTGGACTACCGGATCGAGCCGATCCAGCCGATGGTGGACACCTTCCTGGCGAACATGTCGCTGTCCGGGGTGGCGGTGGAGAACCTCCAGGCCCGGGTACGCGGCGTGATCCTGATGGCCCTGTCCAACCAGGAGGGCCACCTGGTGCTCACCACCGGCAACAAGAGCGAGCTGGCGGTCGGCTACTCGACCCTCTACGGCGACTCGGTCGGTGGGTTCAACCCGATCAAGGACGTCTGGAAGACGCTGGTCTGGCGGCTGGCCAAGTGGCGCAACGCGGAGGCGGCCCGGCTGGGCGAGACGCCGCCGATCCCGGAGAGCTCGATCGGCAAGCCGCCGAGCGCCGAGCTGAGCCCGGGGCAGCTGGACAGCGACACGCTGCCCGACTACGACGTGCTCGACCCGATCCTGATCGGCTACATCGACGGCGACCTGGGTCGCGAGGGCCTGGTGGCCTCCGGTCACACCCCGGAAATGGTGGACAAGGTGCTGCGGATGGTGGATACCGCCGAGTACAAGCGCCGCCAGTCCGCACCGGGCACGAAGATCTCGATGAAGGCGTTCGGGCGGGACCGGCGGTTGCCGATCACCAACCGGTGGCGGGAGCACGGCTGAGCGCCCCTCCCGGAGTGAATTCCTCCACTCCGCCCTGCCGCCGCTCGCCCGAATGGTGGGACGATCGCGGCGGAACCCGGGGACCGCGTACGCGGCCTCGAGGAAGGAGACAGTCATGGTGGAATCCACCCCGGCCGAGGTGACCGCCCTCTACGGCGGTCCGGCGACCCGGCGGGTCCGCACCCGCGACCTGATCGCCGCCAAGGAGCGCGGCGAGAAGTGGCCGATGCTCACCTCGTACGACCAGTACACGGCCTCGATCTTCGACGCCGCCGGCATCCCGGTGCTGCTGGTCGGCGACTCGGCGGCGAACAACGTCTTCGGCTACGAGACGACCCTGCCGGTGACCGCCGAGGAACTGCTGCCGCTGGTCCGGGCGGTCGTCCGGGCCACCCGGCAGACGCTCGTCGTCGGTGACCTGCCGTTCGGCTCGTACGAGGAGGGGCCGACCCAGGCGCTGCGCACCGCCGTCCGGTTCATGAAGGAGGGCGGCTGCCACGCGGTGAAGCTGGAAGGCGGCCGGCGCTGCGCCGACCAGATCGCCGCCATCGTCGGCGCCGGCATCCCGGTGATGGCACACATCGGGTTCACCCCGCAGAGCGAGCACACGCTCGGCGGCTACCGCGTGCAGGGCCGCGGTGACGCCGCCGAGGACGTGGTCGCCGACGCCCGGGCGGTGACCGAGGCGGGCGCCTTCGCGGTGGTGCTGGAGATGGTCCCCGGCGAGGTCGCCAAGCGGATCACGGCCGAACTGCCGATCCCGACGGTGGGCATCGGCGCCGGCCCGGAGACCGACGCCCAGGTGCTGGTCTGGCAGGACATGGCCGGCCTGCGAACCGGCAAGACCCCCCGGTTCGTGAAGCGCTACGCCGACCTGGCCGGTGTGCTGGGCGAGGCGACCCGCCGCTTCGCCGACGAGGTCCGCGACAGCCAGTTCCCCGCCGCCGAACACACCTTCTGAGTACGCCGGGCGACTCGACCGCCCGACGTCGAGGCCGGGGTGCGGCCGATTTTCGACCGCACCCCCGCTCGGGATTCTCCCGGCCTCGGTCAGCGCCGGACCTTCAGCCACACGGTTGTCACCGGTGCCGACGCGGTGGTGACCTGGTCGAGCGGAACGTGCGCGCCGCCGGGGCGACGGAACAGTCGCACGCCGTCCCCCAGCAGCACGGGCGCGATGAACACCAGGATCTCGTCGAGCAGGCCCGCCGCCAGGCACTGAGCCGCGACCTCCGCGCCGAGGACGTTGACGTACCGGTCGCCGGCGGCGGCCTTGGCCGCGGCCAGCCCGCGGGTCAGGTCGTCGACGAAGACGACGCCGGGTACGGGGTCGGTGGGCGGCCGGTGGGTGAGCACGAACTGCGGGCCCGTCCACGCTCCGCCGAAGGCACCTTCCTTTTCGGTGCCACGATTCGGGTCGTCGCCGTGGAAGGTGCGGGCACCGATGAGCAGCGCCCCGATCTTCCCCACGAGATCGTCGGCCACCGGGTTGGGACCGCCGAGATGCTCGGTGAGCCAGGACATGTCACCGCCGGGACCGGCGATGAACCCGTCGAGTGACATGGTTGCGGAGTACAGAACCTTGGTCATGGTTGTTGAGACGACGTCCGCCGGAAAAGGTCATCGGTCGAGGCGCGGCGGCAGCCGGAACGCCGGGAAGAGCGCGGGCTCGTGGAACGCCGTGAGCTCGGTGATCCGGCCTTCCTCGATGTGCAGCACCCCGATCGCGAACGGTACGTACGACCGCTCCGCCGGCCGCCGCACGTAGGATGCGGCGGCCAGCTGGCCGTTGGCCCCGGCCGGCAGCATCCGGAACGCACCCACGTACTCGGGCAAGCTGGGATCCCAGCTCACCGACAACGCGGCGAGCACCGCGTCCCGGCCGGCCAACCACATCGGATACGGCGGCATCGTCGTTCGCACGTCCTGAGCCAGCAGATCGGCGACCGTGGCGAGATCACCCTGCTCGACCGCCGACATGTACCGGCGCAGCACCCTGCGCTCCTCGTCGGTGGGCGGTGCGGACGGCGCCCAGTCCGCCCGGCCAGGTGGCAGGTGCCCCCGCAGCGTCGCCCGGGCCCGTTGCAGCGCGCTGTTGACCGAGGCGACCGTACCGTCGAGCACCTGGGCCGTCTGCCGGGCCGGCCAGCCCAGCACGTCGTGCAGGATCACCGCGGCGCGCTGCCGGGGCGGCAGGTGTTGGATCGCGGCCAGGAAGGCCAACTCCAACGTCTCCTTCGCGACCACCGCCGCCTCCGGCTCATCCGAACGCGGCGCGACCGGCTCCCACAAATGGTCGGGAAACGGCTGCAGCCACCCGACATCGACCACCGTGGCTTGCGGCGGCCGCAGGTCGGACGGCGGACCAACGTGGTGCGGGAGCACGCGCCGGGCCCGGCCGGCGAGAACGTCGAGGCAGGCGTTGGTCGCGATCCGGTACAGCCACGCGCGCATCGAGGAACGCCCCTGGAACCCGTCGCGGCCTCGCCACGCCCGTAGGAACGTCTCCTGGACCAGGTCCTCCGCCTCGTCGAACGACCCGAGCATCCGGTAGCAGTGCACGCGCAGTTCGCCCCGGTACCGCTCGGCCCGTTCGGCGAAGCCCCGGTCGTCGCTCACCCGGCGACGGTACCCAACTGACCGCGACCGGCACCTCATGCTCGCCCAACTGCGGCCGACACACCGCCCGTGTCCTAGCATCGCTCAGCACCGGTGAAGCACGTTTCCGGGGAAGCAGCTAAGGTACTTTTCGTGAACTTTACTCGCATTTCTACCGCTATGGTCACCTGCGTCTCCCTGTTGGCTCTCACCGCCTGCGGCGGGGATGACGCCGCGCCCCAGGCCGAGTCCTCGCCGTCGGCCACCGTGGCATCTCCCACCACGGCTTCTTCCCCGGACCTTCCGGCCACCTCGGCGCCGTCGACGGCAGCCGGCGCAAAGACCGTGAGCGACAAGGCGCTCTGCGAGTCGGCCAAGAAGGCCGGGGAGTCCATGAGGGAGACCCTCCTCGCCGCCCTGACGTCCGGTGCGGAGCCCTCCCCGGCCCTGTTCAAGGAGACCTTCACCGGGTTGGAGAAGGCATTGACCACGGTGGCCGCCACCGCCGGCAGCGACAGCAAGGTGGTCGGCGCCCTCGGGCAGTTCAGCGCGGAGGCCGCCAGGGCGGCAGCGGCCGCCGATCCGGGAGCGGCCGCGGACAACCCGGACTTCCTGAAGGCCGGCCAGGACCTCAGCGCGGCCTGCAAGAAGGTCGGCGTCAACGCCACCTTCTGACCCGGAGCCCAACGGCTCGCTTTGTCACGTCGCGGCCCGCCGGCAATGCC
>NZ_JBFBAO010000214.1:0-12099 GCF_040682255.1 Micromonospora sp. NPDC051296
CTCAAGACCAACACCGTCTACGACGAGACGACCGCCTGGTCACACCACCCCAACCACGCCACCGCTTGACATCCAAGCACCTGGGATGTCTTTGCGCAAGGAAGGGCCCCCTGTTAACGCCTGAGGTATAGAAGGGTTCCCTTCTCGCGCCCGAGTGTTAAGAAGGGGCCCTTCCTTGCACCTCGGGCGGGGACGCTTGCAGGTCGGCCGGGCGTTACGCTCAGCTCATGCTCCGTTCCGTCATCCTCGCCGCCTCCCGGTCATCCCGGGTCGAGCGGCTCGTCGCGACGGCCCCGTTCTCCCGGGACGTCGTGCGCCGGTTCGTCGCCGGCGCCAAGACCGACGACGCGTTGCGCGTGACCCGCGAACTCGTCGACGACGGTCTCGCAGTCACCCTCGACCACCTCGGCGAGGACACCGTCACCCCCGAGCAGGCCCGCGCCACCCGGGACGAGTACCTGGCGTTGCTGCGGATGCTCGCCGAGGCGAGGCTGACGCCGGCCGCCGAGGTGAGCGTCAAGCTGTCGGCGCTCGGCCAGGCGTTCGACGAGCAGCTGGCCTACGACAACGCCCGGGCGATCTGTGCCGCGGCCGACGCCGCGGGCACCACCGTCACCCTGGACATGGAGGACCACACCACCACCGACTCGACCCTGGACATCCTGGCCAAGCTGCGCAAGGACTTCCCGTCGACCGGGGCGGTGCTCCAGGCGTACCTGCGGCGCACCGAGTCGGACTGCCGCGAGCTGGCCTCGGCCGGGTCCCGGGTGCGGCTGTGCAAGGGGGCGTACAAGGAACCGGAGTCGGTGGCCCACCAGTCGGCCCGCGACGTCGACAAGTCCTACGTCCGCTGCCTCAACATCCTGATGTCCGGCGACGGCTATCCGATGCTGGCCACCCATGACCCCCGGTTGATCGCCATCGGCGAGGACCGGGCCCGCTGGTTCGACCGCAGCCCCGATCGCTTCGAGTTCCAGATGCTCTACGGCATCCGGCCGGAGGAACAGGCCCGCCTGGTCGGCGAGGGCTACACGGTGCGCACCTACGTCCCGTACGGCGACGACTGGTACGGCTACCTGATGCGCCGCCTCGCGGAGCGTCCCGCCAATCTGGCCTTCTTCGCGCGCGCGGTCGCCTCCCGGAAGTAGCGCACCACCCCTGCGCCCGGGTGGCTTGACGAGCACGGCTAATGGGGTTAGCTTTTTAGCTATGACTACTAGCTTTGTCGGGCGGGGTGGCGGTCGGCTCGCGTACGAGGTGCACGGGCAGGGGCCGTTGGTGGTTCTCTCGCACGGCATGGGGGAGAACCGCCACTCCTACCGGCACCTGATCCCGCCGTTGGTCGAGGCGGGCTACCGGGTGGCCTCGGTCGACGTCCGGGGCCACGGCGACTCCAGCGCGGGCTGGCCGTCGTACGCCCCGGCGGAGGTGGGCGGCGACCTGCTGGCGGTGGTCCGCGACCTCGGGAGTGGTCCGGCCACCCTGGTCGGCAACTCGTCCAGCGCCGCCGCCGTGGTCTTCGCGGCCACCGACGCGCCGGAGCTGGTCAACGGGATCGTGCTGGTCGGCGCCTTCGTCGGGCAGCCGAGGCCCAACGCCTTCCTGCGTCTCGCGCAGGCCGCGGTGCTGCGCAGTCCACGGCTGTTCGGGCTGTTCCACCGCACGCTCTTCCCGGTGCATCGGCCAGCCGACGACGCGGAGTACCGCAGGGCGATGGTGGCCGCGCTGCGCCGGCCCGGCCGGATGGCGCCGGTGCGGGGCGTGATCGCCCCGGTCGAGCCGCACTGGACCGCCCGGGCCCCGCAGGTGGGCCAGCCGGTACTGGTGCTGATGGGCACGAAGGACCCGGACTTTCCCGACCCGGCCGGCGAGGCCCGCGCCGCCCGGCGGCTCTTCCGGGTCGCCGAGGCGCGGATGATCACCGAATCCGGGCACTACCCGCACGCCGACCGGCCCGACGCGATGGCCGCCGAGCTGGTCGACTTCCTCGCGGTGGTCAACCGTGCCTAGGGCCGGGCTCAACCAGCAGATCGTGGTCCGCGAGGCGGCCCGGCTCGCCGACGAGGTCGGGTACGACAAGCTCACCCTCGCCGCGCTGGCGAACCGGCTCGGCGTCGCGCTGCCCAGCCTCTACAAGCACGTCAAGGGGGCCGATGCGCTCGCCCAGAAGCTGTCCGCGCTGGTCACCGCCGAGATCGCCGACGAGATGACCACGGCTGCCGCCGGCCGTAGCGGCGAGGACGCGCTGCGCGCCGTCGCCGACGCCTACCGGTCGTACGCCCGCCGGCATCCCGGCCGATTCCCGGCCGCCCAGCGGGTACCGGATCCGGCCGACCCGGCGCATGTCGCCGCCGGGGCCCGCGCGGTCGGCGTCGTCTACGCCATCCTCAGCGGCTACGGGATCGGTGGTGACGCCGCCGTGGACGGGGTCCGGATGTTCCGCGCCGCCGTGCACGGCTTCGCCTCCCTGGAGGTGGCCGGTGACTTCGGCCTGCCCCGCGAGGTCGACCGATCCTTCGAACGGATGATCGCCGCCCTCGGCGTCGCGTTCCGCTCCTGGCCCGCGCCAGAGGCGGCGGGCGTGGAATGACCGGTGGCCTTGGCGGCGGGCGGTGTTCCGCATCTCGCCGGAGAGCCGTACCCTTCGCCGATGACCGACGGGGGGCCTGTGGCCGACGACCAGCCGCCGACGACGCCCGAGCCGACGCCGAGCGCGACGCCTGAGCCGACGCCTTACGCGGCGCCGAGCGCGACGCCTTACGCGGCGCCGAGCGCGACGCCTTACGCGGCGCCGAGCGCGACGCCTTACACGGCGCCGAGCGCGACGCCTTACACGGCGCCGAGCGCGACGCCTTACACGGCGCCGAGCGCGACGCCCTACGCGACGCCTTACGCGACGCCCTATGTGGCACCCGGCGCGGTGGCCGGGACGACGCCCTACGGGGTGCCGAGTGCGGTGACCGGGGTGGCAGCCGCGGCCGGCCCGGTGGCGGCACCCGACGGGCGACCGCGCCGGCGATGGCCACTGTGGGCCGCACTCGTCGTGGTGGTGCTGGTGCTGGCCTGTGGCCTGCCTGCGGCACTGCTTGTCAGCGTGCTCCGGGACACCGACGGCGGGACGCCCGTCACGGCCGCCGCACCGACCGAGAACCCGACCACGCTGGCCGCCCAGCAGGTCGCCGAGCGGATCAGTGTGCAGTTGAACCGGCAGTCCGCCGCGCTGCTCGGCGGGGACCGGGCCGGGTTCCTGGCGATTGCGGAAGCCGGCTCCGCGCGCACCGAGCTGCGCCGCCGGTACGACTCGCTCAGGGCGCTGCGCGTGAAGCGTTGGGAGGCCAGCGCGAGTGGCCTGCCCACCGAGACGGGTCAAGCGGGCGAGTGGCGGTTGAGGGTCCAGTTCAACTACTGCTTCGTCGTGGCGAAGTGCCAGACGAGCCCGATGGTCGTCGACACCCGGTGGCGCGACGGCGCGGAGCCCCGCCTGCTGGAAATCGAGAGGTCGAAGTCCTCGCCATACGTGATCGGCGCTCCCAGCGGGCAGCCCGGCGATTTGCCCTGGGAGGTCAGCGAGCTGACCGCTGCGGTCGGGAAGCGGACGATCGTGGCGACCACGCCGGCGTACCGCAACCGGCTGCCGTACCTGCTGGCCCGGGCCGAGGCGGCAGCCAAGGTGGCCGACCTGTACGCGGTGGCCGGCACCCCCGACCGCTACCGGATCTTCTACGCGGGCAAGAAGGAGTGGGAGACCTGGTACGGCGGCGAGCAGCCGGAATGGGGTATCGGGTACGCGATCAGCGTCGGCGGTGGCCACCACGAGGTCGTGCTCGGGCCGGACAGCCTGGAATACGGTCCGTTCATGGACCAGGTGCTCCGGCACGAGTTGGCCCACGCCGCGTCGATGCCCGACGGCTACTGGGAGGACTGGGCGTGGTGGCTGGTCGAAGGGGTGGCCGAGCACGCGGCCGTCGACGGTCAGCCGGTCGCCCGCTACATGGGATTGACCGAAACCCGGCAAACGGTCAGGGGCAACTGGGACGGCGAGCTCGACGACCTCATGCCCACCGGTGACATCTCGGGCGAAGAGGTGACCGGCCGTTACGGCATCGCGTACCTCGCCGTCCGGTACTTCGTCGACCGCTTCGGTGAGGAGCAGCTGCTCGCCTTCGTCAAGGCGGTGGTGCACGATCTGCGTCCCCCGGCCCAGATCGCCGAGGAGGTCCTGGGCGAGCCCTGGTCCGACCTCCACGACGAGTGTGTCGCGTACATCCGACGGGCCGCCGGCTGACGGGCTGCCAGCGGCCGGATCGACGCCGGCTCGTAGCATGGGTCGGGTGCGCCGCCCTGACTCGCCGCGGCTGCCCTCAGCCATGCGGCCCCGCCTGCTCACCGCCCTGCTCGCCGTCGCCGTCGTGACCCTCACCGGTGCCGCCTCCTGCGGTGCCGACGAGCCGTCGATCGCCCTCGCCTCGGCCGTGCGGGCCCCGGTGGCGGAGGAGATCGACGCCCCCGCCACGGTCGTCGCCCGGGCGGCGGCGACCCTCACCGCGCCCGCCGACGGGACGCTCGCCAGCCTGCGGGTCGAGCCCGGCCAGCGGGTCAAGCGTGGCCAGGTGCTGGCCGTGATCAACTCGCCGTCGGCGCGGGACCGGCTCCGCCAGGCCCGTGCGGCGCTCGACGCGGCCAAGCGGGCCGGTGGTGGCGGCAACCTCGCCGGCTCGCTGCAAGGCACCGACCGGGCCGCCGCGGAGGCGCACGCTGCCGCCCGCGCCGCCGCAGCGAAGATCAGCGATCCGGAACTCCGCAAGGCGCTGCTCGCGCAGGTCGACTCCGCCCAGCGCCAGTACGCCGCCGCCGCCCGCGCCGCCGACCGCGCGGTCCGCGAGGTGCAACGCGGCGTACGCAACCTGAACTCCGCCGTCGGTGCGCTCGCCAGCGCCCAACGGCTCCAGGCGCAGCAGGCGTACGACTTGGCCAAGGCGACGGTGGACGCGCTGACCCTGCGCGCCCCGATCGCCGGGGTGGTGCAACCGGGTGGCGTCAGTACCGGTGGCGGTTCGGCCGGAGCGCTCGCCGGGCTGCTCGACGCCGCAGGCGGGATGCCAGCCGGGGTCGGCCGGGATGCGCTCGGCGCCGGGTCGGCGGCACCGCTGCCGGGCGTGGACACCGCCGTCCCGGTCGGTGGCCGGGTCACCGCAGGGACTCCCGTGCTGACCGTGGTGGACACCGGCGAACTGGGCCTGCTCGCCGAGGTCGACGAGACCGACGTGCTGCTGGTCCGGGCCGGTCTCACCGGCACGGTCGAGCTGGACGCGGTTCCCGGTGCGACGTACGACGCGACCGTCCGGTCGATCGACGTGCTGCCCAGCACGTCGGCCCGGGGCGGGGTCAGTTACCGGGTCCGGCTCTCACTCGGAGCGGGCCTGTTCGGCGAGGCGGAACGGGCACCGACCCCGCGGCCCGGGATGAACGCGGTGCTGCGGCTGCGGGTCAGGGAGGCGGCGGATGCGGTGACCGTGCCCGCGTCTGCGGTCTTCTCGGTGGACGGACGGGACGCGGTCTGGCTGGTCCGCGACGGTCGGGCCGGCCGGGCGGTGGTCACCGTCGGAGTGCAGGGCCAGGACCTGGTGCAGATCGTCAACGGGGTGCAGCCCGGCGACCGGGTGGTCATCCGCGGCACCGACCAGGTCCGCGACGGCCAGGAGGTCGGGTGACCGCGGCGATCGAGGCGGTCGACGTGTCCCGGACCTACCAGCTGGACGGGGTCTCGGTACCCGCCCTGCGGGGCGTGTCGCTGACCATCGCGGCCGGCGACTACGTGGCACTGATCGGGCCGTCCGGGTCGGGCAAGTCCACGCTCATGCACCTGCTCGGCGGTCTCGACCGGCCGACCGATGGCCGGCTGGCGATCGGTGGGCGGGAGGTGGGCGCGCTGTCGGCACCCGAACTGGCCCGGCTGCGCAACGAGACCATCGGCTTCGTGTTCCAGGCGTTCCACCTGCTGCCGCGTACCTCGGCGGTGGACAACGTGGCGCTGCCGCTGGTCTACCGGGGGGTGGGCGCCCGCCAGCGGCGCGAGCGTGCCGCCGCCATGCTCGGGCGGGTCGGCCTGGGGCACCGACTGGACCACCGCCCCAACCAGCTCTCCGGCGGGGAGCAGCAGCGGGTGGCGATTGCCCGTGCGCTGGTCACCGACCCGACCGTGCTGCTGGCCGACGAGCCGACCGGCAACCTGGACAGCGCGACCGGCACCGCCGTGCTGGAGCTGCTGGAACGGCTCAACGCCGAGTCGGGGGTGGCGCTGGTGATGGTCACCCACGACGCGGAGGTGGCCGCCCGGGCCCGCCGACGCATCGCGATGCGGGACGGCGTCGTCGTCGCCGACAGCGCGGCCGGCCCGGCCGGAGTGGTTGGCCCGATCGGAGCGGTCGGACCGGCCGGCGGCGAAGCCGGCTCGACCGGCAGCGCGATCGGCTCGGTCGGCGGATCGGCCGGCGGCGAGGCCGGCTCGTGAGGCTGGCCGAGGCGTGGCGGGTGGCGTCGGACGCGCTGCGGGCCAACCGGATGCGCAGCCTGCTGACCATGCTCGGCGTGATCATCGGGGTGGCCTCCGTGGTGCTGCTGGTGGCCATCGGCACCGGCACCAAGCAGAAGGTCGAACAGCAGGTCGAGGGGCTGGGTTCCAACCTCCTGCTGGTTGTCCCGGGGCGTCTCGACGTGGGTGCCGCACCGGCGGTCTCGCCACTGACGTTGCAGGACGTGGACGCCGTCGGCCGGGTGGTCGGTGATCCGGCCCGAGTGGCGGTGACGGTCGCCTCGGGCGCTACCGTGCGGGCAGGCAGCCGGCAGGACTTCACCACCGTGCAGGGGGTGTTGGAGACCACCCCGTCGGTCTTCGCCCGGGAGTTGGCCCGGGGACGCTACCTGACCCGGTCCGACGTGGATACCGGCCGGCGGGTGGCGGTACTCGGCGACGCGGTCGCCCGAGCGCTGTTTCCCGACCGGGACGCGGTCGGCCAGCAGATCAACGTCGCCGGCGTCCGGTTCTGGGTGATCGGCGTCTTCGTCCAGCTCGGGCAGAGCCTCGGCGTCGACCGGGACGACGAGGTGCACATCCCGGTGACGGCGGCCCAGCGGCTGTACGGCACCCAGCGGGTGGACGCCATCGCGGTGAAGGCACCGGACCGCGAGCGCATCGACGAACTGGGCGAGCGGATCGTGGCCGAGCTGAACGGTCGGCACCCGGGTACCGAGTTCAGCGCGGTCACCCAGGAGCAGATCCTCGGCGTGCTGGGTGACATCCTCGGCATCCTGACCGGCGTGCTGGCCGCCATCGCGGGCATCTCGCTGCTGGTCGGCGGCGTCGGCGTCTCCAACATCATGCTCGTCTCGGTGCGCGAGCGGACCCGCGAGATCGGGCTGCGCAAGGCGGTCGGCGCCCGCCCGCGCGACATCGGCGTGCAGTTCCTGCTGGAGGCGGTGCTGCTGACCTCGGTCGGTGGGCTGACCGGGATGGCGCTCGGTGTGGGCGGAGCGCTGCTGGTGGCCGCGGTCTCGCCTATCCCGGCGGCGGTGACCTGGTGGTCACTGGCGCTGGCCTTCGGCGTCTCGGCGGCGGTCGGGATCCTCTTCGGGGTGGTGCCCGCGCAGCGGGCCGGCCGGCTCGACCCGGTGGTCGCCCTGCGCGCCGAGTGACGCCGGCGATACCGGTGGCCGAAGATGATCGGTGTCCGCACCCCCGGCACCAGCTCCCCGACCAGGGGTTTTTCCCTCGCGGCCGGGATCAGTTTCATGATCAGTTGCAGGAAGGGATCGCGCCGGTCACAGCCGTCCCGCTACCGTACTGGTAACACGCGCGTCGCCGGCCGCGCGGGATGACCCGTGCGGCGGCTCGCGCCGGGCATGGGATGGGTCGGGTGAGCCATGGCCGGGTCGCAGTCCGACGGTCGGCTGTCGGATGTCAAGTTCCTGACCGTCGCCGAGGTGGCGACGGTCATGCGGGTGTCCAAGATGACGGTCTACCGTCTCGTGCACAGCGGTGAGCTGACCGCCGTGCGGGTGGGCAGGTCGTTCCGGGTGCCCGAGCACGCGGTGCACGAGTATCTTCGCGGCGCCTTCCAGGAAACCGCCTGACCCGCCTGCGAACTCGGCCGCGGCCAGCCCGGTGAACGGGCATCGACCGGGGGCGCGTTGGTCCTGCTGACGCATCCCCGCTACGCTGGACCCCGATCGTGACCGCTGGTGCGCTCCGCCGCCCACCCCGCCGGTCCGGTCCGTTGTCCGCAAGCGGTCGCCGACGCCACTGGTTCGTGGCGTCTTCCCGGTCGCGCCGCACATTGCATCGAAAGGCTGTCGTATGGGCTCGGTGGTCAAGAAGCGCCGCAAGCGCATGGCTAAGAAGAAGCACCGCAAGCTGCTGCGCAAGACCCGCGTCCAGCGTCGCCGTCTCGGCAAGTGACCGATGCCGGGCTGCGGCCCGGCATCCGTCGCTCGCCAACTGTCGACCCTCGGAGGCTCAGGTGATCAGGCCGAGGCTGTCCCGGCTCGATCCCGGCTGCCGGGGGAGGTGCGAGACATGACCCCCGGTGGCTCCCCGAGCCGTCCGGGGGTTGTCGTTGTGACCGGGGTCAGCCGCTACCTCGCCGCGCACGTCGCCGCCCGCCTCGCGGCCGACCAGCGGATCGACCGGGTCATCGGCGTCGACCTGCTGGAGCCGGGGCCCGAGGTCATCGGCCTGCTCGACCAGGTCGAGCGGATCCGCGTCGACCCCGGTGCGGTCGGCGGCCTGCTCGCCGACCTCGACGTGGACACCGTGGTGCACCTGGCCTTGGTCAGCGCCCCGGACCCGCAGCACGGCGGCCGGTCGGCGATGAAGGAACAGAACGTCATCGGCACCATGCAGCTGCTCGCGGCGTGCCAGCGGGCACCCCGGCTGCGCAAGATCGTGGTTCGGTCCTCGACCGCGGCGTACGGGGCCTCGTTCCGGGACCCGGCCGTCTTCACCGAGGAGACCGAGCCGCGTGAGGTGCCGCGCGGCGGTTTCGGCCGGGACATCCTCGACATCGAGGGGTACGTCCGCGGCTTCCGCCGCCGCCGTCCCGACGTCACCGCCACCGTGCTGCGTTTCGCGCCGTTCATCGGCTCGACCGCCGACACCACGCTGACCCGTTACTTCTCGCAGCCGGTGGTGCCCACCATCTTCGGCCGCGACGCGCGGTTGCAGTTCCTGCACTTCGACGACGCCCTTGAGGTGCTGCACCGGTCGGTCGCCGAGGACCACCCGGGCACCTACAACGTCGCCGGGCCGGGGGTGCTCGCGCTGTCCCAGGCGATCCGCCGGGCCGGCCGGGTCGCCGTACCGGTGCTGGAGCCGGGCCTGTCCGGTGCCGTCGCGCTCGCCCGCACCATGGGCTTCGGCCGCTACGGGTTCGACCAGGTCGACCTCTTCGTGCACGGTCGGGTGGTGGACATCTCCCGGCTGGAGCGCGAGTACGGCTACACCCCCCGCTCGACCGCCGACGCCTTCGACGACTTCATCCGCGCGCACCACGGTCGCGCCGTGGTGACCCGGGAACAGTTGGCCGCGGCCGAGCAGCTCGTGCTCGACCGCATCCGGCAGGTCCGCGCCGCCGTACGGGACCGGTCGTGACCGGGCCCGAGGAGCAGGGCGACGCGGCGCGTCTCGACCGGTTCGCCGTGCCGCCGCCCGTGACACCCGACGACAGTCCGGCCCAGCGCAACGGCCACCCGACGACCGGGCCCACTGACCCGGCGACCCGGCCGACTGACCCGGCGGTGGCGGATCAGCCGGGCGATGTGTGGGATCGGCGGGTCGCGAGCGGGCTGGCGTTCCTACGTCGCCGGCTGGCCGGCGACTATGAGGTGGACGAGTTCGGCTTCGACCCGGAGCTGACCGAGGCGGTGTTCCACCCGCCGCTGCGGCGGCTCTACCGGGACTGGTTCCGCACCGAGGTCAGTGGGCTGGAGAACGTGCCCGCCGAGGGCGCCGGGCTGGTGGTCGGCAACCACTCCGGCGCGGTGGCGCTGGACGCGCTGATTCTCTCCACCGCCCTGCACCACGAGCATCCGGCCCGTCGCTACCTGCGGCTCCTCGGCGCGGACCTGGTCTTCCGAATGCCGGTGGTCTCGGAGATCGCGCGCAAGACCGGTGGCACGGTGGCCTGTAACCCCGACGCCGAGCGCCTGTTGCACGGCGGCGAACTGGTCGGCGTGTTCCCGGAGGGCTTCAAGGGCGTCGGCAAACTGTACGCGGAGCGCTACAAGCTGCAACGATTCGGTCGGGGCGGCTTCGTCTCGGCGGCGCTGCGTACCGGCACCCCGATCATTCCGGTCGCGATCGTCGGTGGCGAGGAGATCTACCCGATGCTCGCCGACATCAAGCCGCTGGCCCGGCTGCTAAAGCTGCCCTACTTCCCGGTGACACCGACCTTCCCCTGGCTCGGGCCGTTGGGCATGGTGCCGCTGCCGAGCAAGTGGCTGATCGAGTTCTGCCCGCCGATCCCGACCGCGCACCTGACCGATTCGGCGGACGATCCACTGGTCGTGTTCAACCTTGCGGACCAGGTCAGGGAGACTATCCAGCAGACCCTGCACGAGTTGTTGGAACGGCGCCCGGACCCGTTCGGTCCCTAGACACCAGACGAACCGAGAAGCTGCCACGCACCGCCACCAACTCGGCGTTGTACCGGGGCAGTCCGAGGACCGTGTGCACGTCCCGGACGTAGTCCTGCTCGGTGAGCCAGGTGAACAGATTTCCACGTTCGTCGTCGCTCAGTGCTGGCTCGAAGCAGGCGTCGACCACCGCCTGGAGGAAGCGCCGATCCACCTCCACTTCCTCGGTGGCCATGCAGAACAGCGTGGTGGCCTCGGTGCCGGTGGTGCTCCGCAGCGCACCGAAGCGGACGCGGTGGCCGGTCGCAGGTAGCTTCGTCGCGGTTTCGTAGCCCCTCGGAATTGCCTTCGTCGCCGCACCCCATCGCTTCTTCCAGCCCGTCGCCAGGTCCTCGATCCCGGCACCCGGGATGGGGGGCAGCTCATAGGACGGCGTCGGGGCGGGATCGGTGTGGGTAGCTCCGGGGGCAACGACAGGTGCTCCGTCGGCGTCGGTGGCCGGCGCACTCGTCGATGCTCCCGCGAGCGGTCCGGTCGGGCTGGCGGCCGGGCTTGTGTCGGCGGTGTAGATCCACCAGGTGCCGACGACCAGGATGGCGGCGGTGAGCGCCGCCAGCACTACCAGCAGCGCTTTGGCGGGCCGACGCGATTCCGGCGGCGACAGTCCAGCCTCGCTTGTGTCGTGCCCGGCCATGCGTCCCCCATTGATTGCGCACCGTGACTCCACGGCAGCGCAGCGGAGCCAAGCTAGCATCGCCGCCCGGGTTGGTCAACGTTGCACCTCACATCGATGTATGTAACAGTCCAAACGTCTTGTCGACGGCCAACTCACGGGGGAAACGTGAAGGCTTTCCGTACTCTGCTGTCATTTTTCGCCATAGTCCTAATTGGCGTGATCTCGCTCGCGCCAGCGGCTCCGGCCGCTGCGGCACCAGCCTGCGTCGGGGCGGCGTGTAACGGCAAGATGGCGAACCAACAGGGCTGCCTGGACGGGGCCTTCGCCATCACCGGATTCACGTTGCGGGATCCGGACGTGACCCAGCAGTCGCGGGGCGATCTGTACTACAGCCCGGCCTGTAAGGCGATGTGGGGAGACTTCACCGTCTACGAGACGTACTCCCCGCTCTTTCCCCAGCTCTGGACGCAGCCGGAGTACGGCGGCGTGAACCAGCTGGCGGCCAGCACCACGATGTATGGCCCCGGCAACTTCACCACGGCGATGGTCGACTGGCAGCAGTCGGTCAAGTTCTGTGCCAGCCACAACGGGGTGGACCCCGACATGGATTGGGATTCCCAGGGCTACAACGCGTGCACCGGATGGCGTTGACCAGTCCACCGTTGAGATCACCGCTTGGAACGCCTTTCGAGATTACGGGGGAAACGTGCGCTCACCGATGAAAGGGTGGCGGCGCTTGGCCGCTGCCACGACCGCCGCGGCCATGTTGTCGGCCGGGGGTCTACAGGTCTCGA
>NZ_JBFBAO010000215.1:0-12096 GCF_040682255.1 Micromonospora sp. NPDC051296
TGGCGAAGTGCACCGGAGCCCCGAGCAGTTCGCCGAGCCGCCCGGCGACCGGGCCGAGGCTGAACTGCGGATCCGGCGAGCCCTTCGGCCGGCCCAGGTGCGAGCAGACGACCACCTTGGCGCCGGCGGAGACCAGCGCGCCCAGCGTCGGCAGCACAGCGCGGATGCGACCGTCGTCCGTGATGTCGCCGGTCTGCTTGTCGAGCGGGACGTTCAGGTCGGCGCGCACCAGCACGCGCCGACCCGACACCCCCTCGGCGAGCAGGTCGTCGAGGGTACGGATGCTCACAGCGAGCTACCCACCAGCTTCACGAGGTCCACCAGGCGGTTCGAGTAGCCCCACTCGTTGTCGTACCAGCCGACCACCTTGACCTGGTTGCCGATGACCTTGGTCAGCGGCGCGTCGAAGATGCACGACGCCGGGTCGGTGACGATGTCGGCGGAGACGATCGGGTCCTCGTTGTAGACCAGGATGCCCTTGAGCGGGCCCTCGGCGGCGGCCTTCAGCGCGGCGTTGACCTCGTCCACCGTGGTCTCCCGGCCGACCGTGACGGTCAGGTCGGTGGTGGAGCCGGTCGGGATCGGCACCCGCAGCGCGTAACCGTCGAGCTTGCCCTTGAGGTCCGGCAGCACCAGGCCGATGGCCTTCGCGGCACCGGTCGAGGTCGGCACGATGTTCAGCGCGGCGGCCCGGGCCCGGCGCAGGTCGGAGTGCGGCGCGTCCTGCAGGTTCTGGTCCTGGGTGTACGCGTGGATGGTGGTCATCAGACCCTGCTTGATGCCGAACGTGTCGTGCAGCACCTTGGCCATCGGCGCCAGGCAGTTCGTGGTGCAGGAGGCGTTCGAAATGATGGTGTGCTTGGCCGGGTCGTACTGGTCCTGGTTGACGCCCATGACGACCGTGACGTCCTCGTTCTTCGCCGGGGCGGAGATGATGACCTTCTTGGCCCCCCCGTCGACGTGCGCCTTGGCCTTGGTGGCGTCGGTGAAGAAGCCGGTCGACTCGATGACGACGTCGACGTTCAGGTCGCCCCAGGGCAGGTTGGCCGGGTCCTTCTCGGCGTACGCCTTGATGGTCTTGCCACCCACGGTGATCTCGTCCGCCGTGGCCTTGACCTCGTGCGGCAGACGACCCAGGATGCTGTCGTACTTGAGCAGGTGGGCGAGCGTGGCGTTGTCGGTGAGGTCGTTGACCGCCACGACCTCGACGTCAGCGCCCGACGCCAGCACTGCCCGGAAGAAGTTGCGGCCGATCCGGCCGAAGCCGTTGATGCCAACCCGGATGGTCACAGGTCCCATCTCCTCGCGTTCTGGTCCGCCGGCGTGGAGACCCTCGGCCGGCGAAGTGGTGTGCGCCGACCGTTGGAGCCGGCCGTTGACGGTTCATCTCGGCCACCCCGCCGCGGTCCGAGGGACCTGACCGCCCGAGGCGGTGGGTACGGCGGGGGGCGCCGGTGCCGGCCCCCTTGCCGTACGCAGCGACCATATCCGAGCGCGCCGACCCGTGCCGCGCCGGGTGGTAGCCATCCGGTGCCGTCGGCCGACGCGCCGTCCCGGCGGCGCGCAGCGGCAAGACGCGCCCGCCGGCCCGCCCGAGACGACCCACCGTCCTATCAGACCACGAGCATGTCGGGCGTGACGGCTGCTTCGGTATCCGGGATGCCCAGGTCCCGCGCCCGCTTGTCGGCCAGCGCCAGCAACCGGCGGATCCGGCCCGCGATGGCGTCCTTCGTCAACGGCGGATCGGCCAGCGCACCCAGTTCCTCCAGGGACGCCTGCCGGTGCTCCAACCGCAGCTGACCGGCCGAGGTCAGGTGCTGCGGCGCGTCGTCGGCGAGAATCTCCAGGGCCCGGGTCACCCGGGCCGCGGCGGCCACCGCCGCCCGCGCCGAACGCCGCAGGTTGGCGTCGTCGAAGTTCGCCAGCCGGTTGGCCGTCGCGCGCACCTCGCGGCGGACCCGACGCTCCTCCCAGGCCAGCACGCTGGCGTGGGCGCCGATCCGGGTGAGCAGTGCGGCGATCGCGTCGCCGTCCTTGACCACCACCCGGTCGACGCCCCGCACCTCACGGTTCTTCGCGGTGATGCCGATCCGGCGGGCCGCGCCGACCAGCGCCAGTGCCGACTCCGGACCGGGGCAGGTGATCTCCAGTGCGCTGGAGCGGCCCGGCTCGGTCAGCGAGCCGTGCGCCATGAACGCGCCCCGCCAGGCCGACACCGCGCAGCAGACGTTGGCGGCGACCACGTGTGGCGGCAACCCGCGCACCGGCCGGCCGCGCACGTCCAGCAGGCCGGTCTGCCGGGCCAGGGCCTCGCCGTCCTTGACCACCCGGACGATGAAGTGGCTGCCCTTGCGCAGCCCGCCGGAGGCGAGCACGTGGATCTCACTCGGATAGCCGTAGACCTCGGCGATCTCCCGCCGCAGCCGGCGGGCCACCGCGCCGGTGTCGAGCTCCGCCTCCACCACCACCCGGCCGGAGACGATGTGCAGCCCACCGGCGAACCGCAGCAGCGCCGCCATCTCCGCCCGCCGGCAGCAGGGCTTGGGCACGTCGACCCGACTCAGCTCGTCCTTGACCGCAGCCGTCATCGCCATTGTGCGTCCCCTCACGGACCGGTTCCGGCGTGTCGCCGGAGATTACGTACGTGTCTAACGATCGGCGCCCAGGACGGGCACCAGGGCGGCGCCCAAGGCAGCCGGATCATGACGGGGAGTACCGTCGTCGACCGCGACGGGGGCGAGGACCAGTCGGGCTCCCAGCGATTCTGCCGCACCCTCGACCGGTTCGGGGTCGCCGACCGCCTTGGAGTCGGCGAGCACGAAGTCGACCGCCAACTCCGGCAGGTACCACCGCAGCGCCGCCAGGTGGTCGGCGACCGACAGGCCGAGGGTCTCCTTCTCGGCGGCGAGGTTGAGGGTGACCAGCCGCCGGGCCGGGCTGGCCAGGATCGCCGCGGCCAGCTGCGGCACCAGCAGGTGCGGCAGCACGCTGGTGTACCAGCTGCCCGGACCGAAGATCAACCAGTCGGCGGCGCCGATCGCGGCGACCGCCTCCGGGCACGCCACGGGCGCCTGCGGGGTGAGCCGCAGCGACTCGACCCGCCCGGTGGTGACCGCGACCTGGTGCTGACCGCGTACGGTGCACACCTCGTCGGGCCGGCCCCGGTCCGCCCCGCGTACCTGCGCCTCGATGTCGACCGGCTGGCAGGACATCGGCAGCACCCGACCGACCGCGCCGAGCATCGCCCCGGCGTGTTCCAGGGCGACCACCGGATCACCCAGCGACTCCATCAGCCCGCAGAGCACCAGGTTGCCCACCGCGTGTCCGGCCAGCCCGTCGCCCCGGCCGCCGTCGCCGGCCACCTCGGCGAAGCGGTGCTGGAACAGCCCGGCGCTGCGCCGGGTGGCGGGATGATCGCCGGCCAGCGCGACCAGCGCCTGGCGCAGGTCACCCGGGGGCAGACCGCCCCGCTCGGCGCGCAGCCGCCCGCTGGAGCCGCCGTCATCCCCCACGGTCACCACCGCCGTGATGTCCAGGTCCAGCTCGGGAGCGCAGCGCCGCAGCGCACGCAGCGAGACGGACAGGCCGTGCCCGCCGCCGAAGGCCACCACCCGGACCGTCATTCCCGCCCCAGGTCCCGGTGCTGGGCGTTGGCGGCCAGCCCGACGCGGCGCAGCCGGGCGGCCAACTCCTCGGCGATCGCCACGCTGCGGTGCTTGCCGCCGGTGCAGCCCACCGCCACGGTCAGGTACCGCTTGCCCTCCCGCTCGAAGCCGGCGGTGGTGGCGTTGACCAGGTCCGCGTACCCGGTGACGAAGGCGTCCGCGCCCTCCTGCCCCAGCACGTACGCGCTGACCGCCTCCTCCCGGCCGGTGTGCTCACGCAGCTCCGGCACCCAGTACGGGTTGGGCAGGAACCGGGCGTCCAGCACGAAATCGGCGTCCGGCGGCAGGCCGTACTTGAAGCCGAAGGAGATCACGGTCAGCCGCAGCCGGCGGGCGTCCTCCCCGCCGAACAGCTCCTCGATGCGCCGGCGCAGCTGGTTGACGTTGAGGTGGCTGGTGTCGATGATCACGTCGGCCTGGTCGCGGGCCTCCTCCAGCAGGCCACGCTCGACCGCGATACCGTCGGCGAGCCGGCCGTCGCCCTGCAACGGGTGCGAACGCCGGACACTCTCGAACCGGCGGATCAGCACCTCGTCGTCGGCGTCGACGAAGATCACCCGGGGCGCGTAGCCGCGCTCCTTCAGCTCCCGGATCGCCTCGGCCAGGTCGGTGGAGAAGGCCCGGGACCGCACGTCCAGCACCATCGCCGTACGCCGGGCCGCCCCGCCGGCCTTCACGGCCAGCTCGGCCATGTCCAGCAGCAGCGCCTGCGGCAGGTTGTCCACGACGTAGAACCCGACGTTTTCCAGGGCCCGGGCCACGGTGCTGCGCCCGCCGCCCGACAGGCCGGTGACCACGACCAGTGTGGTGTCCGTCTCGCCCGCCGCCATCCCGGACTGCTCCGCCGGAACGCCGGCGCGATGACCGGTCGTGTGCGCCTCGCCCACCCATCAACCCCCAAGCCGTGGCGCCACGGTCGGTGCCGACCGGGCGCGGTCAATCTGCGACTCTAGCTCGCCGGCCCCCGGTGAGGTGCGATACGCCGCCGGGCCTGTCGGCTGACTGACGGCGGGCGACGGGCCGCGCCGTTATCCTCCGGCAATGGGCAGGCACGGGGCGCGGCTGCGCTGGGTGGTGGCCCTCGTGTCGGTGACGGTCGCCGTGCTGGCCACGGTGGACCGGTTCGTCGATCGCGAGCGCGAGTGGGCACACGGCGGTGACCAGGTCGCCGTGACCGTCGAGGCCCGTCTGCCCGAGCCCGACCAGGTACCCGGCGCGGCTACCGCGCTCGGCTGGCCCGACACACAGAACCAGGTCCGCGGTGATCCCGAGAACCAGTCGGTCGTGCTGCGGCTGCGCTGGTCCGGGCCGAGTCGGGCGGGTAGGTACCAGGTGATCCTGCTGGACTCGCGGGACACTCCCGCCCGGGTGGTACGCCCGTACGGCGGCTGGGACGCCGCCGGTGGCACCGGCCGCAGTTGGGCCGGCGCGTACGAGGCGCTGTCCGAGCGCTACGGGTGGCTCGCCGGCACCGCCGCCGACTCCGCCGACCCGGCCGATCTCGGTGGGGTACCCACCCGGGCCGTCGGTGACGGCAGCCTGGTCGCGATATTCCGGCTGGGACGGGATTCGCTGCCGCTGACCGACCCGTCGCGCCTGGTGGTGGCGTTCTGCTACGTCGCCCCCGACGGTGAGGTGCGCTGGGCCAAGCGGGTGCCGGTCCCGGCGGCGCCCTGAGGGTCAGCCCGCGAGCCGTGCCGAGGGCGCGGCACCCCCACACGGCACGGGCAGGCGCTCGTAGAATCCTCGGATGGTCTCCCCCGCCGACCTCATTGCCGCCGCCCACCCGACCGCCGGCGAGTTCGCCACCATCGACCCGAGCGGCGAGGATGACTCGGCGGCGCTACGGACGCTGCGCCGGGTCTTCGGGTACGACTCCTTCCGCGGCTTCCAGCGGGAGGTCATCGACCACGTGGTGGCCGGCGGCGACGCGCTGGTGCTGATGCCGACCGGCGGCGGCAAGTCGCTGTGCTACCAGATCCCGGCACTGGTCCGCGACGGCGTCGCCGTGGTGGTCTCGCCACTGATCGCGCTGATGCAGGACCAGGTCGACGCGCTGACCGCGGTCGGGGTCCGGGCCGGTTTCCTCAACTCGACGCTGGACCTGGACACCCGCCGGCTGGTCGAGGCGGAGTTCGTGGCCGGGGAGATCGACCTGCTCTACCTGGCGCCCGAGGCGCTGGCCAGCCGGGCCACGCTGAGCCTGCTCGACCGGGGGCGGATCAGCCTGTTCGCGATCGACGAGGCGCACTGCGTGTCGCAGTGGGGTCACGACTTCCGGCCGGACTACCTGAACCTGTCGATGCTGCACGAGCGCTGGCCGGGCGTACCACGGATCGCCCTGACCGCCACCGCGACCAGCGCCACCCGGACCGAGATCGCCACCCGCCTGAAGCTGGCCGAGGCGCGGCACTTCGTGGCCAGTTTCGACCGGCCCAACATCCAGTACCGGATCGTGCCCAAGCGGGAGCCACGCAAGCAGCTGCTCGCCCTGTTGCGCGACGAGCACCCCGGCGAGGCCGGCATCGTCTACTGCCTGTCCCGGGCCTCGGTGGAGAAGACCGCCGAGTTCCTGGTCGCCAACGGGGTCGACGCGTTGCCGTACCACGCCGGTTTGGACGCGGCGACCCGCGCCGCCAACCAGCAGCGCTTCCTGCGCGCCGACGGCGTGGTCATGGTGGCGACCATCGCCTTCGGCATGGGCATCGACAAGCCGGACGTCCGGTTCGTCGCCCACCTCGACCTGCCGAAGTCTGTCGAGGGCTACTACCAGGAGACCGGCCGCGCCGGCCGCGACGGGCTGCCGTCCACCGCCTGGCTGGCGTACGGGCTGCAGGACGTGGTGCAGCAGCGCAAGATGATCGACACGTCGGAGGGCGACCTGGCCCACCGGCGCAACCTGGCCGCCCACCTCGACGCGATGCTGGCGCTCTGCGAGACGGTCCGCTGCCGGCGGGTGCAGCTGCTCGACTACTTCGGCCAGGCGCTCGACGGCACCTGCGGCAACTGCGACACCTGCCTGGAGCCACCCGAGTCCTGGGACGGCACCGTCGCCGCGCAGAAGCTGCTCTCCACGGTCTTCCGGCTGGATCGGGAGCGCAACCAGCGGTTCGGCGCCGGGCACTGCGTCGACATCCTGCTGGGCCGCAGCACCGACAAGATCGTCCAGCACCGCCACGACGCGCTGACCGTCTTCGGCATCGGCGACGAGCTGAGCGAGGCGGAGTGGCGCGGCGTCGTACGGCAGCTGCTGGCCGAGGGACTGCTGGCCGTCGAGGGCGACTACGGCACCCTGGCGCTCACCGAGGCCAGCGCCGAGGTGCTCGGCCGGCGGCGCACGGTGATGATGCGCCGCGAGCCGGCACGTCCGGCGCGGTCGGCCCGGGCGGCAAAGCCCCGGGGCGCGGCCACGTTGGTCGCCGAGCTGCCGGCGGAGGCGGCCGGCACGTTCGAGCGGCTCCGCGCCTGGCGGGCGGCGACCGCGAAGGAACAGGGTGTCCCGGCGTACGTCGTCTTCCACGACGCGACGCTGCGCCAGATCGCCGCCGACACCCCGACCTCGCTGGCCGAGCTGTCGCAGGTCAGCGGCGTCGGGGAGAACAAACTCGCGAAGTACGGCGAACAGATCCTCGCGGTGCTCGCCGGCTCGGACTGACCTCCTGCTGCCGTCAGGCCTGGGCAACGGCGGTCAGTCGGTGGACACCTGCTTGCCGTCGGCGTCGAGCGCGGTCAGGATCGCCTCGGCGGTGCGGCGGCCCACGCCGGGGACTTCGGTGATCTCGTCCACGGTGGCCGACGAGAGGCGCTTGAGCGAGCCGAAGTGGCGCAGCAACGCCTTGCGGCGTACCTCGCCGAGGCCGGGGACGTTGTCGAGCGCGGAGGTGGTCATCCGCTTCGAGCGGCGCTGCCGGTGGAAGGTGATGGCAAAGCGGTGCGCCTCGTCGCGTACCCGTTGCAGCAGGTAGAGCCCTTCGGACGCACGCGGCAGGATGATCGGGAACTCGTCGTCGGGCAGCCAGACCTCCTCCAGCCGCTTGGCCAGGCCGCACAGCGCCACGTCATCGATGCCCAGCTCGGCGAGGGCCTGGGCGGCGGCGGCCACCTGCGGTGCACCGCCGTCGACCACCACCAACTGCGGCGGGTACGCGAACTTGCGCGGCCGGCCGGTGGTCGGGTCGACCAACACCCCGACCCTCGGCTCGTCGCCACCGGCACCATCGCCCTCGACACCGACGGCCTCGATACCGTCGACGCCGGGCCCGACACCGTCGCTCGCGGCACCGTCGGCGGGATCCGCCGGTGCGGCGAGGTCGACGGCGGACTCGATGCCGGCCTCCCCGGTCTCGGCGCGGGCGTCGAGGTAGCGGGCGAAGCGCCGGCGCAGCACCTCGGACATCGCGGACAGGTCGTCGGTGGCGCCCCGGATGATGAACCGGCGGTACTCGCTCTTGCGGGGCAGCCCGTCCTCGAAGACGACCATGCTCGCCACCACGTCGGTGCCCTGGATCTGCGAGATGTCGAAGCACTCGATGCGCAGCGGCGCGGTCCGCATGTCGAGCGCCTCGCTGATCTCGTCGAGGGCCTTGCTGCGGGTGGTCAGGTCGCCGGCCCGCTTGAGCTTGTGCCGGGCCAGGGCGTCGGTGGCGTTGCGGCCCACCGTCTCCAGCAGGGCGCGCTTGTCGCCGCGCTGCGGCACCCGCAGTGCCACCCGGCTGCCCCGGTGGCTCGACAGCCAGTCGGCCAGGGCGTCGGCGTCCACGGGCAGCTCGGGCACCAGCAGCTCGCGCGGCACGTCGGCCTCACCGTGCTCGCCGCCGTACACCTGCGTGCAGAAGTGGTGCACGAGGTCGCCCATGGTGAGGTCCTCGGTCTTCTCCACCACCCAGCCGCGCTGGCCGCGCACCCGCCCGCCCCGCACGTGGAAGACCTGGACGGCGGCTTCGAGGGGGTCGTCGGCGAAGGCGACCACGTCGGCGTCGGTGCCGTCGCCGAGCACCACGGTCTGCTTCTCCATCGCCCGGCGCAGCGCCGCGATGTCGTCGCGCAGCCGGGCCGCCCGCTCGAACTCCAGTTCGGCGCTGGCCTCGGCCATCTCCCGTTCGAGCTTGCGCACCATGGTGTCGGTGCGCCCGGCCATGAAGTCGCAGAAATCCTCGACGATCTCCCGGTGCCGCTCGGCGGATACGCTGCCGACGCAGGGCGCCGAGCACTTGCCGATGTAGCCGAGCAGGCACGGCCGGCCGACCTGGCCAGCCCGCTTGAACACCCCGGCCGAGCAGGTCCGCGCGGGGAAGACCCGCAGCAGCAGGTCGAGCGTCTCGCGGATCGCCCAGGCGTGCGAGTACGGCCCGAAGTAGCGCACCCCCTTGCGTTTGGCGCCGCGCATCACCTGCAACCGCGGGAACTCCTCGTCGAGGGTCACCGCCAGGTAGGGGTACGACTTGTCGTCGCGGTAACGGACGTTGAACCTCGGGTCGTACTGCTTGATCCAGGTGTATTCGAGCTGGAGCGCCTCGACCTCGGTGCCGACGGTGACCCAGTCGACCGCCTCGGCCGTGGTGACCATCTGCTGGGTGCGCTGGTGCAGCCCCCAGACGTCGGCGAAGTAGGAGTTGAGCCGGCTGCGCAGGTTCTTCGCCTTGCCGACGTAGATCACCCGGCCGGTGCCGTCGCGGAAACGGTAGACCCCCGGCGCCTCGGGGATCGTGCCCGGCGCGGGACGGTAGGTCGACGGATCAGCCACACTCCGAGACTAGTCCGCACCCCCGACAGCCCAGATCATCCCCGGGTGGCCGGTCCGGTGACCGCCGCACCGAACCGACCGGCGCGTCCTGATTGACGCCTTCCAATATCGAGCGGCGGAGCCTACCATCCAGTAACCGAATGTTCTTCATGTAATGATCCCGCCCGATGGCCCCCCGTCCACAGAGGATCGCCATGTCTACGCACACCGCCACCCGCCGGCTGCTCGCCGGCGCGACCACCGCCATCGCCGTCGCTGCGTCCCTCGTCGCCGTCCCGACCACCGCCACGGCCACCACCGGGTCCGCCGCCGCGCCCAGCACCCTCGCCACGAACGTCGCCACCGCCTTCGCCGCCAACGACTACTGCCTCGGTGAGTGCTCGGAGATCCTGCCGCCCGGCCAGAACGGCAACGCCACCCTGGTCGAGATCCTGGGCAACCAGGCGTTCGGCACCCTGCCCCGGCACTCCGCCGACCAGCTCGACAAGTACGCCGACCTCGTCTACGGCTACGCCGGCCTCCGGGCGGACCAGATCAGCACCTTCTTCAACGACGCCACCTTCGGCGTCGCGCCCAGCCAGGTCGAACGCGACTACTCCCCCCGCTCCGACGTGCGGATCGTGCGGGACAAGGCGACCGGCGTCCCGCACATCACCGGCACCACCCGCGGCGGCACCATGTACGGCGCCGGGTACGCCGGAGCCGAGGACCGGCTCTTCACCATGGACCTGCTGCGGCACGTCGGCCGGGGCACCCTGACCCCCTTCGCCGGTGGTGCCCCGGGCAACCGGGCCCTGGAGCAGAGCGTCTGGCGCACCTCCCCGTACACCGAGGCGGACCTCCAGACCCAGGTCACGGCGCTGCGGCAGAAAGGTGGTACGCGCGGGGAGCAGCTCTACGCCGACGTGCAGGAGTACGTCGCGGGCGTCAACGCGTACATCCGGGCCTGCATGGCGGGGCGCAACTGCCCCGGGGAGTACGTGCTGACCGGGCACCTCGACGCGATCACCAACGCCGGAGGGCCGAAGCCGTTCACCACCACCGACCTGATCGCGATCGCCGGGGTGGTCGGCGGCCTGTTCGGCGGCGGGGGCGGCACCGAGATGCAGTCCGCGCTGGTCCGGATCGCCGCCCGGGCCAAGTTCGGCCCGATCGAGGGTGACCGGGTGTGGAACGCGTTCCGGGGGCAGAACGACCCGGAGACCGTGCTGACCCTGCACGACGGGCAGAGCTTCCCGTACGGCGACGCCTCCCCGGACGCCCCCAGCGTGGTGCTGCCGGATGCCGGCTCCGCCCGGGTCGAGCCGATCTTCACCGACCCGACCGGCTCCGCCACCGCCGCCGTCACCTCGAACAGCGGCTCGGAGCTGGCCGCCGCGCTGTCCGGGCTGACCATCGACCCGGCCCACCGCGGCATGTCCAACGCGGCGGTGATCTCTGCCGCGCACTCCGCGACCGGCCACCCGATCGCCGTGTTCGGGCCGCAGACCGGCTACTTCTCCCCGCAGCTGCTGATGGTCCAGGAGTTGCAGGGCCCCGGGATCAGCGCCCGGGGGGCCGCCTTCGCCGGGCTCAACCTGTACGTCCTGCTCGGCCGGGGTCAGGACTACTCATGGAGCGCCACCTCATCCGTCCACGACATCACCGACACCTACGCGGTGCCGCTCTGCGCGCCCGGCGGCGGCACGCCGACGCTGGCCAGCAACCACTACCTGTTCCGCGGACAGTGCCTGGCGATGGAGGAACTGTCCCACGTCAACCGGTGGAACCCGACGACCGCCGACGGCACCGCGGCCGGGTCGTACAAGCTGGTCGCCTGGCGCACCAAGCTGGGACTGGTGGCCTGGCGCGGCACCGTCGGCGGCGCCCCGCACGCGTTCACCCAGCTGCGCTCCACGTACGGGCGGGAGGCCGACTCCGCGATCGGCTTCCAGATGTTCAACGACCCGACCGAGATGGGTTCCGCCGCGGCGTTCGTCAACTCCGCGCACAACGTCGAGTACGCCTTCAACTGGTTCTACGTGAACTCCACCGAGTCGGCGTACTTCAACTCCGGGCTCAACCCGCTGCGGTCCGCCGGCGCCAACCCGAACCTGCCGATGAAGGCCGAGCGCGCCTACGAGTGGCAGGACTACGACCCGGATGCCGGCACCGCCCGCTACGCGCCGCGCTCGGCCCACCCCCAGTCGATCAACCAGGACTACTACATCAGCTGGAACAACAAGCAGGCCAAGGACTTCGGGGCCGCCGACGGCAACTTCAGCTTCGGTGCCGTACACCGGGGTGACCTGCTGGACAAGCCGGTGAAGGCGGCCGTCGCGGCGGGCCGCAAGTTCGACCGGGCCTCGCTGACCGAGCTGGTGCAGCGGGCCGGCCTGACCGACCTGCGCGGGGCCGAGGTGCTCGGCGAGCTGATCCGGGTGCTGGAGAGCCAGCCCGTCACCGACGGCGCCCTGGCCACCGAGATCAGCCGGCTGAAGGCCTGGCGGCAGGCCGGCGCGCTGCGGGTGGAGACCGCCAAGGGCTCGAAGGTTTACCAGCACGCCGAGGCGATCCGCACCTTCGACGCGTGGTGGCCGCTGCTGGTACGGGGCATGTTCCGCGACCCGCTCGGCGCGGACCTCTACCAGTCCCTGGTCAACGCGATGCAGGTCAACGAGTCCCCGTCCGGCCTTCAGCAGGGCGACG
>NZ_JBFBAO010000216.1:0-12026 GCF_040682255.1 Micromonospora sp. NPDC051296
GTGGCCACCAGCAGCACCATGACCAGGGTCAGGAAGAGCCCGAGGCGACGCAGCGACGGCATCTTCACCAGCACCACCAGCCAGGCGGCGACACCCGGCCGCCGTGCTGACCCGGCGCTCGCGGCCGACGCGCTCACCATCCCGCCCTGCCCGCTGACCCCGCGTGAGCTGGAGACGCTGCGGCTGGCCGGAGACGGCGTGCCGGTCGCGGTGATCGCCCGCCAGACGCACCTGTCGGCGGGCACGGTGCGCAACTACCTCGCGCTGGCGGTGCAGAAGCTGGGGACGACCACGCGGGCCGAGGCCCGGCGGATCGCCCGGGACAACGGCTGGTTGTGACGGTTCGTCCCCGACCGCCGGGCGTGCCACTGGTACGCCCCGGTCCGGGCCGTACGGTCGGTGCCGCCTTCCTTAGAAGTAGATAGGAGGATTGTTCGGACTCATCCCGGTCCGCGTGATTACTGTCGGCGACAGGCGATCACCGCACGACGGGAGAGAGGACCCACCATGCGAGTGCCCAGCCGAAGCCCGGGACATCGGTCCGGTCCTCCCGTCACCCCGGCCCGGCGTCGCCCGCGGAATTCTGGACACCCGTCGGCGACGGTCGGGCCCGACCTGAACGCCTACCGCGACGCCGTGGCCGAGCTGCTGGTCGAGGTGGGCGCCCTCGCCGGGGCGAGCAGTACGAAGGCCCGCCAGGTGCTGATCGACCAGCGACTGCGGGAGCCGGCCATCGCCGCGGTGCTCGACGCCACCGCCCAGGGGTTGATCGGCGCCCGCGAGACCCTGTTGCTGGAGATGGCCCGGTACCAGCCCAACGCGCGCAGCTCCGCCGGCGACCTGGCCGCGCTCGTGCGCATTTACCTGCTGTCCCGCATCGACGTGATGTGGTGGCGCGATTCGGCCGCCTTCCTCACCGACCCCGAGGTCCACCACAGCACCGAACTGGTCGACCTGGAGTGGCTGCGGCGCCGTGACCTGCTGCGGTTCCGCTACACCGAGCAGCCCCGGACCGTCGTCGGCCGGGGCGTACGGGCGCTGCGCCGCCGGGTGCTGCCGGACGCCACGCCGCATACCGCCGGGCTGCTGTTCCGCCGGGCCCGCCGCGAGGTGGTCGCCCTGCTCAACGACATCGGCCGCGAGTTCGCCGCCGCCACCCCGGCGGGCACCCCGCCACTGTGGGTGACCAGCCTGGTCCGCAGTGCCGAGCACCAGTACCGGTTGCGCCGCCTCGGGTACGCCGCGATGGTGCCGAGTGGTCACTGTCTGGGCTGGGCGGCGGACATCGAGATGGACTGGTTCGGCCGCTTCGGCGTCCGGGACACCCTGGCCGGGCTCCTGCTGACCCGGCAACGGACCGGCGAGCTCAACGTGGTCGACGAGGGGCAGGCCTGGCACATCTGTGCCGCACCGTCGGCGGCCCTGCGCCTGCGTCGGGCGTACGAGGCCGAGATGGGGGTCTGAACCTTGTGCGGCATCGTGCTCAGCCTCGGCCCGGAAGCCGACCCGGCGATTTTCCGGCGGATGCTCACCCGGCTCGTCCCGCGCGGCGAGGTCACCGAGACCCGGTACGAGACCGGCCTGTTCGCCGGCACCCGGCGGCTGCGGGTGGTGGACCGCAACCGTGCGGTGCAGCCCTGGCTCTCCGCCGACGAGCGCTGGCTGCTCTGTTACAACGGCGAGGTCTTCAACCATCACGAGCTGCGCGCGGAGCTGAGCGCCCTGGGCCACCGGTTCCGAAGCCTCAGCGACACCGAGGTGGTGCTCGCCGCGTTCGAGCGCTGGGGCGAGCGGATGGTGACCCGGCTGCGCGGCGAGTACGCCTTCGCCATCGTGGAACGGGCCACCGGCCGCGCGTACCTGGTGCGGGACCCGCTCGGAGTGAAGCCGCTGTACTGGTCGCGGACCCCGGGGTGCCTGCACATCGCCAGCGAGATCAAGGCGCTGGTCCGGGCGGGCGCGCCGGTGGTCGAGGTGCCGCCGGGGCACCACGGCTGGGCCGAGGCCGACCGGCGGGTCCAGCTGCGACCGTACGTGGACCTGCTCTCCCTCGGCGCGGGACTGCCGGTGGTGGCGGACCCGGACGAGGCCGCCCTGCTCGTCCGTACCGCCCTCACCGACAGCATCCGGGTGCGGCTGGACACCGACCTCACCGTGGGTGTGGTGCTCTCCGGCGGCCTGGACAGCTCGCTGGCGCTGCTGCACGCGGCGCAGCTGCACCCGGACTGCGTCGCGGTCACCGTCGGCGCGCCGGACAGTCCCGACCTGGCGTACGCCCGGCGGCTGGCGAAGGACCTCGGCGTGCCGCACGAGGTGATCGAGCTTCGCCCGCGCGACATCCGGCTGGCCGACATCCGGGAGGCGATCCGGATCTCCGAGCTGACCGAGTACGGCGACATCATCAACGCGGTGGTCTCGGTGCCGATCTTCCGTCGGCTGCGCGAGCTGGGGATCAAGGTCGTGCTCACCGGTGACGGCTCGGACGAGCTGTTCGGCGGCTACCCGATGTACCACCAGGTCGGTCCGGAGGCGTCCCGTCGCCTCTTCCTGCACAAGATCCGTAACCTCTGCCGTACCGAGTTGCAGCGGGTCGACCGGACCAGCATGGGCTTCGGGGTGGAGGCCCGGGTGCCGTTCCTCGACCTGGCCCTGGTCGAGCTGGCGATGCGGCTGCCGATCGAGCTGAAGATGCGGGACGGCCAGGAGAAGTGGATCGTCCGGCGGGCCTTCGCCGACCTGCTGCCCGACTACATCCGGCGGCGGCCGAAGAACCCGATGTCGTACTCCTCCGGGCTGCACGAGCGGGCCCGGCTGTACAAGCCGCTCTTCGCCCGGCTGCACCGCTCCTTCGGGTACGACCTGCTGGAGCCGGTACGCCGCGACTTCGACAGCGTGCTGATGCGCTGCGGCAACGACCTGGACGCCGCGATCGCCGCCGGCCGGGCGAGGCCGGACTACACCGTGCTGGAACACGCCCGCGACCTGGTGGGCGCGGCACGTTGGAACGCCGCCCCGATGGTGCGCCGGCTGGTCACGCCGCGCCGCAACGGGGGCGACGAGGCGCCGCTGCCGGGCTGAACCGAAATGTCGGGGCAGCCTTCAGTCTTCGCCGTCGGGCGGGTTGAGGGCGGCGGTACGGATCCGGCTGACGAGCTGCTCCAGCGCGGCCACCTCGGCGCGCAGCGCCGCACGGCCCTCGCGGGTCAGCCGTAGCCAGGTCACCGGCCGGCGGCCCTCGTAACCCTTGCTCACCTGGAGCAGCCCGGCCTGCTCCAGGATCCGCAGGTGCCGGTTGAGATTGCCGTCGGTCAGGCCGAGCTCGTCGCGCAGCGTGGCGAACCGGCACTCGTATGCCTCGCTGAGCACGGTGAGGATGCCCAACCGCACCCGCTGGTGCACGACGTCGTCGAGGACCGTCGCCGGGTGCGGCGGCTGCCCGGTCGCCTCCGGCCGGCCGGTCCGGGGTTCAGTCACGTGCGGCGCGGCGCGCCGCGGCCAGGTTGACGGCGGCGACGACCAGCAGCGGAAGGGCCATCAGGACAAGATAGTGCCCGGGGCGTAGCGACAACTGGCCGCCGAACTCGGTGCCGCCGGTCATCGCGGTGAACCAGCCGGGCAGGTAACCGAGCGGGAACGTCGTGCACAGCCAGGCGGTGAGCAGGGCGATCCACCCGCCCGCGGCGACCAGGCCACGGCTGCGTTCGGCCCGGCCCAGTACGACGACCGCTGCGGCGAGCGGCAGAAACGGGGTCAGCAACCCACCCCAGTGCGGGCCGTTGGGAAGGGTGAGCCCGGCCGGAACCGGCCCGGTGGGCACCGCCGCGAACACGGCCAACAGCACCAGCACACCGAGCCCGGTGGCCGCGACCAGCGGCCACGCCACCCGTACGCCGTAGCGGCGGGCCCGCCAGGCATACCAGAGCGCCATGCCGGTGAACAGCATCGGCGTGCCGACGAACCAGAAGACGTACGACGCCACCGGGCTGACCTGTTCGTCGGGCAGCCCGGCCCAGAACGGATAATCGGCATCGATCGAGTTGGTCTGGCTCAGCGGATAGCGGTAGAGCGCCATGCTCGCCAGCAGCAGGACGGCGACGCCCAGCGCCGGCAGCCAGGCGCCGCCGTGGGTCCGTCGGTGCGTTCGTCTGCGCAGCTGCTCAAGTGCGGCGAGGGTCTCCGCTGCCTCTCCGGCGGCACCCCGATCCATCCGGTACTCCCAACTCTGCGGCAGCGATAACTTTGCAAAGCAAAGCCTATGCCTCGGTGAATCCCTGGAGCAAGGCCGAATTCCGTGCGGGCCAGTCAGCGGGGGCGGTCGCCACCGCCGAGGCGAGGCCGACCGGCGCCCCGGCCGGGATCGCGGCGATGAACAGCAGGCAGGCCACGAGGGCGGCGCGGTACAGCACCGGGTCGGCGGGTCGGTGCACCGCCGGCGGCATGAAGTGGCCGGTGGCCGGCCGGTCCCGCCGCCACCAGAAGTATCAGAGCAGCACCGTGGTGACCGCGAGTGCGGCCAGTTGGGGCAGCCACGTCGAAGACCCCGGCTGCGGCGGTCAGTTCGGCGAGCATGACCACGGTGCCGAGGACGAGCGGCAGCGGCAGGATCCGCGCGAGGGCATCGGTTCGACCGGACCGGATTCGAGATCTTGGAAAGTTCACGTTCCGCGCGAACGGGTACTGTCCAAGATCTGATCAGGGCGTCCTGTTATATGGGACGGCCGGTGGCGGGCGGGGTGGCGCGGGGGTGGGGCGGGGTCCGTTGGAACGGCTGGGGCCCGGTCACCTCCGCGAGGGGAGGGGACCGGGCCCGGTGGGTGTGGGTGCTACCAGCTCAGGTAGCTGGGCTGGGTCTGGACGTTCAACTCGCGGTAGCGGACCAGCTTGGCCGTCCAGGTCCGCCAGTCGTTGAGTTCGAGCACGTCCAACCCCTTCTGGATGTCGGAGGAGTAGATGTGCCCGTTGTAGTAGTAGGCCGACCAGGAGCCGCCCACGATCAGCTGGGTGTCCGACAGCGGGCCGCGCTCCCAGAAGCCGATCTCCGTCGGCCGGCGGGAGTCGGTGAAGTCCCACACCGACACACCGCCCTGGTACCAGGCCTGGACCATGATGTCCTTGCCGAGCACCGGGATCAGCGAGCCGTTGTGCGCGACGCAGTTCTCGGTGTCCCCGTTGGTCCGCGGGATCTTGAAGTAGCTGCGGAACTCCAGCTTCTGCTTGTCGCCGCGGCCGGTGATGTCGTAGATGGCGTTGGCGCCGCGGTTCGGCCCCACGTCCTCGTTGCAGGTGGCGCCGCCGCCACCGCCCAGCTCGTCGGTGAAGACGACCTTGGTGCCGCGGTTGTTGAAGGTGGCCGAGTGCCAGAACGCGAAGTTGGTCGTGTCCCGCACCGTGTGGATCACCCGCGGCGCCTCCCGCTTGCTGATGTCCAGCAGGATCCCGTCGCCCATGCAGGCGCCGGCGGCGAGATCCTTCTCCGGGTAGGCGGTGATGTCGTGACACCCACTGGTCGCCGAGCCGCCCGGACGGCCCTCGTAGCCACCGTCCGGGAAGAGGCTCGGCGTGGCGACCACGGCGGCGTCGGTCGGCTTCTTCAGCGGCACCTTGACGATGCTGATCGAGTCGTGCGGCGGCAGGCAGTCCGGGAAGGTGTCCTGCGGGCTGTACGAGGAGACGTACAGGTAGACCGATTTCTTGTCCTTCGCCGGCACCAGGGTGTGGGTGTGCGAGCCGCAGGCGGTCTCGACCGACTTGATGTAGCGGGGATTCTTCGGGTTCTTGACGTCGAAGATCTTGATGCCCTCCCACGACTCCTTGATCGTCGCGGGCTGGGAGACGCTGTCGCAGGAGTCGTCGCTGCGTGACGCGTCGGTGGACAGGAAGAGCAGGTCGCCGTGGATGGAGACGTCGTTCTGCGCCCCCGGGCAGAGCACCTGCGACACGATCTGCGGCTTGCTGGGCTTGGCGATGTCGTAGATGACGAAGCCGTTGTAGTTGCCGACGTAGGCGTACTTGCCCTGGAAGGCGATGTCGGTGCCGAGCGCCGCGGTGGTGTCGAACGGCGCCAGCTTCGGCAGGTTGGCGATCTGCCGGAGGTTGGGGCTGCTGGAGATCTCGTCGACTTCGAGGGGGGCCTGGACGGCCGCGGCGGATTCGGTGGCCGCCCGCGAGGCCGTCTGTGCGTTGCCGGGTGGTGCTGCCGCGATGCTGGCGAGGAGGAGCCCGGTGGCGGCGACACTGACGATGCGCAGTTGCCGCCTCCGTGGCAGGGCCATTTTGACCATCGGCGACGCCCTTCGAGAGGGGAATGACGACGTTCGGTACCCTACTCGCCACCGACATCCATCGATGTGATCTGGATCACATTGAATCTCCGGCTGGCCCCCGCTGATCGGCGGTCGTGGCCACCGGTCCGGCCGGCACGTACGCTGAGTGACCGTGAACCGCATGGTCCTCGGCCGCCCGCTACGCAGCGTCGCCTTCGACGTGCTCGTCGCCGGCGCGGTCGCGCTGTTCGGCGTGGCTGCCGTGGCCGCCCAGCCCGGTGGCTGGTGGTCCACCGCGATCGGGTTGGGGATGGCGGTGGCCCTCCTGTTCCGCCGGGTCCGGCCGGTGGCCGTGACCGCCGTCGTGGCGGTGCTCGCGCTCACCCAGGTCGCCCTCGGCTGGGGGCCGATGCCGTACGACGTGGCGGTGCTGATCACCCTCTACAGCGTGGTCAAGTACGCCGACCGCCTGCGCGACGGCGTGATCGCCGGGGTCGTCGCCGCGATCGGGGTGGTGCTCGCCGCGCTGCAGACCCCGGCGCAGGTCGCCTGGTACTTCACCGCCGTCTACTACGGTCTGGTCACCGGGGCGGTCTGGCTGGTAGCGCTGAACGTGCGGACCCGCCGGCTGTACGTGCTCAGTCTGGAGGAACGCGCCGCCACCCTGGAACGTGAACGTGAGGCCGAAGCGCGGGCCGCGGTCGCCGGGGAGCGCACCCGCATCGCCCGTGAGCTGCACGACGTGGTGGCACACAGCATGGCGGTGATGATCGTCCAGGCCGACGGGGCCCGGTTCATGTTCGACCGCGACCCGGAGACGGCCCGGGCGGCGGTGAAGGTGGTCGCCGACACCGGCCGGCAGGCGCTGGAGGAGATGCGCCGGCTGGTCGGCGTGCTGCGGGAGGACGTACCGCCGCAGCCGGCCCCCGCCGCGACGGACCCGGCGGTGATCGCCGACCCGCAGCACCGCCGGCCGGCGGTGGCCGAACTGCCCGCCCTGCTGGACCGGTTCCGTGCCGCGGGCCTGCGGATCCGGCACTCCGCCGTGGGCGACCCGCCAGCGCTGCCGCCCGGCCTGGAGCTGACCGTCTACCGGGTGGTGCAGGAGGGGCTCACCAACGCGCTCAAGCACGCCGGGGTCGGTGCCGCCGTCGAGGTCGTCCTGCGCCACGACGCCGACGCCGTCGTGGTTCGGGTGGTCGACGACGGCCACGGCCGCCCGCCGGTGCCCCCGGCTCCGTCCGGCGGTCACGGTCTGGTCGGCATGCGGGAGCGGGTCGGTGTGTACGACGGCAGCCTGCACGCCGGTCCGAGGCTCGCCGGGGGCTGGCAGGTCGAAGCCCGGCTGCCGCTACCGTCGTCCCCGGGGACGGAGGTGGTCACGGTATGACGGTGCGCGTGGTGATCGTGGACGACCAGGCGCTGGTGCGCGCAGGATTCCGGATGGTGCTGGACTCCCAGCCCGACCTCGAAGTGGTCGGCGAAGCCATCGACGGCGCCGACGCGCTGCGGGTGCTCGACCGGGTCGAGGCCGACGTGGTGGTGATGGACGTCCGGATGCCCACCATGGACGGGGTGGAGGCGACCCGCCGGCTCTGCGCCGGGCGGCCACCCGGGCCGCCCCGGGTGCTGGTGCTGACCACCTTCGACACCGAGGCCGACGCCTTCGCCGCGCTCCAGGCCGGAGCCAGCGGCTTCCTGCTCAAGAACGTCCCGCCGGAGGAGTTGCTGGCCGCGATCCGGGTGGTCGCGCAGGGCGACTCGGTGGTCGCCCCGTCGATCACCCGCCGGCTGCTCGACCGGTTCGCCGGCCAGCTCGGTCCCGGGCCCACCGAGGACCCCCGGCTGGGCCAGCTCACCGAGCGGGAGCGGGAGATCCTGCTGCTGGTGGCGCAGGGGCTGTCCAACGCCGAGATCGCCGCGCGGGTGCACGTGGCCGAGGCGACGGTGAAGACCCACGTCGGGCGGGTGCTGGCCAAACTCCAGCTCCGCGACCGGGTGCAGGCCGTGGTGCTGGCGTACGAGAGCGGGCTGGTCACGCCCGGCGGCTGAGCGGCACTACGACCTGGGTCGTACGGGTTCCCCCGGCCGGGGGCGACCCGGGGCGGACGAAGGTCGAGCGTCCAGGTGGAGATCAACTGACCGGTACCGGCCATAGCGTCGGAGAGGTCAGATCGCCGTCTCCACGGGGAGCACCCACGTGTCCGTCGCACCTCCCGCGCACGCCACCGCCGGCGTCGCGGTCACCGCCCGCGGCCTCGCCAAGCGGTACGGCATCGTGCTGCCGCTGGCCATCGCCGGCCGGCGGCCGGATCCGGCCTGGCTGCGTCAGGTGGTCGCCGCGGTGGGGCTGACCGACCGGCTGCGGCACCGGCCCGCCGAGCTCTCCGGCGGCCAGCAGCAGCGGGTCGCGGTGGCCCGTGCCCTGATCACCAAACCGTGGGTGATCTTCGCCGACGAGCCCACCGGGAATCTCGACTCCCGTTCCGGCGCCGAGGTGCTTCGGCTGCTCCGCGAGGCCGTCGACACGCTCGGCCAGACCGTGATCATGGTGACCCACGACCCGCTGGCCGCCGGGCACGCCGACCGGGTGGTCTTCCTCGCCGACGGGCGGCGCGTCAGAGAGCTGGCCGCACCCACCGCCGAGCAGATCCTGGACACCCTCGCCCGTCTCGATCCGGCCCGGCGTACCGGCGACGTGGCGGTGACCCGGTGATCCGGCTGATCCTGCGGACGCTGCGGGCCGACGCGGTGCGCCTGCTGCTCTCCTCGCTCGCGATCGTGCTGGGTGTCGCGTTCATCGCCGGCACCCTGACCTTCGTCGACGGCATGCGGGCCGGAGCGTACGAACGGGCCGGCACCTTCGACCGGCACACCGACGTGGACGTGTACGGCGAGACCGGCCCGATCCCACCCGGGTTGGTCGACCGGGTCCGCGCGGTCGACGGGGTGGCCGCCGCGGCCGGGGAACTGGTCGGCACCGCTGGCGTGGTCGGCGCGGACGGCCGGCCGGTGCTCGGGTTCGCGGTGCTGGCCGCCATCCCCACCGAGGACGCCCTGCGCTCGTACGACGTGGTGGCCGGCCGGCTGCCCGACCGTCCCGGGGAGCTGGTGCTCGACGCGCCGACCGCAGCCGAGGAGGGCTTCACCCTCGGCACGGCGGTACGCGTCGGCGGCACCGAGGGCGCGGCCCGCCCTTACACGCTGGTCGGCACCGTCGACGTCGCCGGCACCTCGCGGGACATCGGCGGCCCGTTCATCGGCCTGGTCGGCCCGGACGCCCTCGCGGTGACCGGCGAGCCGGGCTACGCGCGAGTCATGGTCGCCGCCCGCCCCGGAGTGTCCGAGGTGGAGCTGGCCGGGCGGGTGGCCGCGGCGACCGGTGACGGGGTGAGCGTGCGGACCCGGCAGCAGATCCTCGATGCCGCGGTCGACGACGCGGTACGCGACCTGAGGCAGTTCACCATGGTGCTGCTGACCTTCGCCGGGGTGGCGGTCGTGGTGGCCGGCTTCGTCATCGCCAACACCTTCGCCATCCTGCTCGCCCAACGCACCTGGCGCACCGCGCTGTTGCGACTGGTCGGCGCGACCCGGGGCCAGGTGTTCCGCGCCGCGCTGCTGGAGTCCACCCTGCTCGGCCTGGTCGCGTCCGGGCTCGGCGTGCTGCTCGGGGTGGCCCTGGCCGGCGGCCTGACCCAGCTGATGGCGCGGCTGGACGCGCCGATCCCCGGCGGCCTCGCCGTCAGCGCGCCCACGGTGCTGCTCGGCGTGGCGCTGGGTACCGCGATCACCGTCGGCGCGGCGCTGCTGCCCGCCTGGCGGGGCACCCGGGTCGCCCCGGTCGCCGCCCTGACCGACGCGGCGGTGCTGCCCAGCGGGCGGGCCGGCCGGTTGCGGCTGGGTCTGGGCGCGGTGGTCTTCGCCGCCGGTGTCGCCGCGCTGGCCGGCGCCGCGCCCACTGGGCAGGTGGTGCTGGTCGCGGCCGGTGGCGTGCTGGCCTTCTTCGGCATCGTGCTGTTCGGCCCGTTGCTGGTCCCGGCGCTGGTCCGGCTGTTCGGATGGCCGGTGCGGCGGGTCTTCGGGGCCACCGCCGCCCTGGCCGTGGCCAACGCGGTGCGCAACCCGCGCCGGGTGGCCGCCACCGCCACCGCGCTGGTGATCGGCATCGGCCTGGTCTCGGCCTTCGTGGTCGGTGCCGGCAGCACGAAGGAGGGCATCGAGCGCAGCGTGGACGCGCAGATCGGCGTCGACTTCCTGGTCACCGGGATCGGCGCGGACCTGCCGGCTGGTCTGGCCGACGAGCTGCGCGCCCGACCCGAGCTCGGGGTGGTGCACGAGCAACGCGGTGCGGTCGCCGACGGGGTGCGGGTCCGGGCCGCCCATCCGGCCCTGGTCGGCCGGACCCTCACCGAGGTGGTTGCCGGGGATCCGGGCCGGCTGGGCCCGGGCACCGCGCTGGTGCACCGGGAACTCGCCGACCAGAACGGCTGGACGGTCGGCTCGACGGTCACCGTGCGCGGGCGGGCGCTGCTTGTGGTCGCGGTGGTCGCCGACGGCGCCGCGGCGCAGGCCGCCGGGCCGGTGCCGGCCGGGCACGTCATCGACGTGGTGGACGCCGACTTCACCGCCATCTTTCCGGACCAGCGTGGCTACCTGGCCGAGGTCGACCCGGCCGACGGGGTCACTGCCGAGCAGGCCCGTACGGCTGTGGAGCAGGTCGTCGCCCGGTATCCGACGGTCAACCTGATGGACCAGGCCGGGTACAAGAAAATGCTCACCAGCACGGTCGACATGCTGCTGGCGTTCGTCACCGCGCTGCTCGGGCTGGCCGTGGTGATCGCGCTGGTCGGGGTGGCGAACACGCTGAGTCTGTCGGTGCTGGAGCGGACCCGGGAGAACGCCGTGCTCCGCGCGGTGGGGCTGACCCGGGGTCGGATGCGGGCGATGCTGGCCTTCGAGGCGGTGCTGATGGCGCTGGTCGGTGCGGTGCTCGGGATCTGTCTCGGCGCCGGGGTGAGCGCGTCCGCCATGGCCCTGCTCGGCCGCATCGGCGGGGACTTCCGGGTCGTGCTGCCGATCGGCCAGCTCGGGCTGATCCTCGGTGTGGCGGTGGTGGCCGCGCTGGCCGCGTCCGTTGTACCGGCCCGCCGGGCGCTGGCCCGCCCGGTGGTCGAGGCGCTCGCCGATCAATGAGCCGGTGGCTGTTTTTCCTAGAGGCGTTCGACGGTGCGGCCGGTGCAGCGGTTGCGGGTGTCGAAGACGTAGCGGGCGTGCCGCGCCACCAGGTCGTAGTCGAACACGTCGTGGTCGGTGACCACCACCACGGCGTCGGCCTCGCGAACCTCACGCTCGGTCAGGTCCACCGTCAGCACCCCGGCGGGAAGGTGGTGCGGCTCGGCGTACGGCTCCACCGCACGGACCTCGGCGCCGAGGTCCGCCAACCGCCGGGCCACGTCGACGGCCGGCGAGTCGCGCATGTCCCCGGTGTTGCGCTTGTACGCCAGACCGAGCAGCAGCAGCCGGGCGCCGCTGACCGTCCGTCCGGACCGGTTCAACCCCGCCATCACCCGCTGCGCCACGTGCTCGGGCATCTCGTGGTTGACGTCGTTGGCCAGCTCGATGAACCGGAACTGCCGGCCGAGGCGGCGTTTGACCTGCCAGGACAGGTAGCAGGGGTCGATCGGCAGGCAGTGCCCGCCGACGCCGGGGCCCGGACGGAACGACATGAAGCCGAAGGGCTTGGTCTCCGCCGCCTCGATCGCC